>JBGASI010000233.1:0-14395 GCA_044229815.1 Vicinamibacteria bacterium
CTGCACCAGGGCGGGGTACGAGTACTCGCCGGGCGAGTCCTCGAGCAGCAGTACCGGCCGCCAGGCGTGGCCGTCGGCCGACACCGCGAGGCCGAGCTTGTCGCGCCCGGCGGCCGTGGGGTTGTAGACCAGCAGGAAGCGGCCGTCGGCGAGCCTCACGGCGTCGATGCCGGCGCTCGGATTCGGCAGGGCCGTCGCCCGCATCGGCCCCCAGGTGCGCCCGCCGTCCTCGGACCAGGCCTCCGTCACGACACCCTGGCGGCTGCGGCACAGCGCCTGGAGACGGGCGGGGGAGTGGGCCAGCAGTGTCGGCTGGATGGCACCGAACTCCCCGGGATCGTTGAGCGGGGCGCTGCGGGTCCAGGACGCCGGCGAGCCGAGCGGCCCCTGCGTCCAGCGCTCCACGTGGGCGACCCAGCCCGCGTGCTCGGTGCTCGAGCCGGTGAGCACGTCGCCGCCCGGCAACTCGACGGGCTTGGCACGGATCGGGCCGAGGACGCCGTCCGGCAGTCGGACGGCAGCGGACCACGTGCGCCCGGCGTCCGTCGAGGTGCGGGCGAGGCCCCACCACGCTCGCGGGCTCTTTCCGGCCTTGTAGAAGAGCACGAGCGGGCCGCGCGAGGGCTGGAAGAGGACCGGGTTCCAGCAGGGCACCCGCGAGCCGTCGGGCTGCCGGCCGTCCGCCACCTCCACCGGCGCGCTCCAGCGCCCGGCTTCCTGCCGCGCGAGCCAGATGCCGACGTCGGGGTTGCCCTCGCCCGACCCGCCGAACCAGGCGGCCACCAGCCCCTCGCGCGTCTCGACGACGGTCGAGGCGTGGGCCGAGGCGAAGGGCGCCTGCTCGAAGACGAACTCGCTCGCGAGCACGGCCGGGCGCGCCGCGGGCTCGGCCGGGGCGAGGACGGCGAGGAGGAGCGCGAGCGGCATGCCCGAGGATAGCCCGGGCCCGCCGGATGAGCCATCCGCCCGGTTGCGGGCACCTGCGGCGCGGGGGAAGATGCTCGGTCGCCGGGACGACGCCCCGGCAGAGCGAGGACCCCATGCGCTTCGGCCACTTCGACGACGCCGCCCGCGAGTACGTGATCGAGACCCCGCGGACGCCCTACCCCTGGATCAACTACCTCGGCACCGAGGAGTTCTTCGGCCTCGTCTCGCACACCGGCGGCGGCTACTGCTTCTACCGCGACGCGCGCCTGCGCCGCCTGACGCGCTACCGCTACAACAACGTGCCGACCGACGTGGGTGGCCGCTACTACTACGTGAACGACGGCGGCGACTACTGGACGCCCGGCTGGGCGCCGGTGAAGCGCGAGCTCGACTCCTACGAGTGCCGCGTCGGCCTCTCGTACACGAAGATCACGGGCGAACGCGGCGGCGTGCGCGCCGAGGTCCTCTACTTCGTCCCGCTCGGGACGACCGCCGAGGTGCACCGCGTCACGCTCACGAACACCTCACAGGCCAGAAAGAGCCTGAAGCTCTTCTCGCTCGCCGAGTTCTGCCTGTGGGACGCCTCCGACGACCAGAACAACTACCAGCGCAACCTCTCGATCGGCGAGGTGGAGGTCGACGGAGGGGCCATCTACCACAAGACGGAGTACCGGGAGCGGCGCAACCACTACGCGGTCTACTCGGTGAACGCGCCGGTCGCCGGCTTCGACACCGACCGCGAGAGCTTCCTCGGCCTGTGGAACGGCTTCGGCGAGCCGCAGGTGGTGGCGGAGGGGAAGTCGCGCAACTCGGTCGCCAGCGGCTGGTCCCCGATCGGCTCGCACCAGCTCGTCGTCGAGCTGGCGCCGGGCGAGCAGAGAAGCTTCGTCTTCGTGCTCGGCTACGTCGAGAACCCGGTCGCGGAGAAGTGGGAGAAGCCCGGCGTCGTCAACAAGACCCGCGCCCGGCAGCTGCTGGCGCGCTTCCAGACGAGCCAGCAGGTCGACGAGGCCCTCGCGGCGCTGCGCGAGCACTGGACGGGGCTGCTCTCGACGTACACCGTGAAGTCGGGCGACGAGCGGCTCGACCGCATGGTCAACATCTGGAACCCGTACCAGTGCATGGTCACGTTCAACATGTCGCGCTCGGCCTCCTACTTCGAGACCGGGATCGGCCGCGGCATGGGCTTCCGCGACTCGAACCAGGACCTTCTCGGTTTCGTGCACCTGGTGCCGTCGCGCGCCAAGGAGCGCATCCTCGACATCGCGGCCACGCAGAAGCCGGACGGCAGCGCCTACCACCAGTACCAGCCGCTCACCAAGCGCGGCAACAACGACATCGGCTCCGGCTTCAACGACGACCCGCTCTGGCTCATCTCCGGCACGGCCGCCTACGTCAAGGAGACCGGCGACTTCTCGGTCCTGAAGGAGACGGTGCCCTTCGACAACGACGCGCAGAACGCGGCGTCGCTCTTCGAGCACCTCAAGCGCTCCTTCCACCACGTGCTCCAGAACCTCGGCCCGCACGGCCTGCCGCTGATCGGCCGCGCCGACTGGAACGACTGCCTTAACCTCAACTGCTTCTCGGAGACGCCGGGCGAGTCTTTCCAGACGACCGGCAACCGCACCGGCCGCACCGCCGAGTCGGTCTTCATCGCCGGCCTGTTCGTGTACGTCGCGCCGGACTACGCCGCGCTGGCCGAGGCCGCCGGCTTCCCGGACGAGGCGCAGGCCGCGCGCGCGCACGCCAAGAAGATGGAAGAGACCGTGCTCGTCCACGGCTGGGACGGCGAGTGGTTCCTGCGCGCCTACGACTTCTTCGGCAAGAAGATCGGCAGCAAGGAGTGCGAGGACGGCCAGATCCTGATCGAGTCGCAGGGCTACTGCGTGATGGCCGGGATCGGCGTCGCGAGCGGCCACGCGAAGAGGGCGCTCGACTCGGTGCGCGAGCGGCTCGAGACGAAGCACGGCATCGTGCTGAACCAGCCGGCGTACAAGGAGTACCACGTCGAGCTGGGCGAGATCAGCTCCTACCCGCCGGGCTACAAGGAGAACGCCGGCATCTTCTGCCACAACAACCCGTGGGTGATGATCGCGGAGACCGTGATCGGCCGCGGCGAGCGCGCCTTCGAGCTGTACAAGAAGATCGCCCCCGCCTACCGCGAGGAGATCTCCGAGGTCCACCGCCTCGAGCCGTACGTCTACGCGCAGATGATCGCGGGCCGGGACGCCGTCCGCCACGGCGAGGCGAAGAACTCGTGGCTCACGGGCACCGCGGCCTGGAACTTCGTGGCGATCTCGCAGCACATCCTCGGCGTGCGGCCCGAGCTCGACGGCCTCACCGTGAACCCCTGCATCGGCAAGGACGTGCCGAGCTTCACGCTCGTGCGCCGCTGCCGCGGCGCGGAGTACCGGATCAGCGTGAAGAACTCCGGCAGCGGCAGGCCGGCGAAGCTGGTGGTGGACGGCAAGCCGATCGCGGGCACGCTCGTGCCGTACGCCCCGGCCGGCGCCGTGGTCCGGATCGACTGCGAGGCCTGAGCGCCGGCCCGCGGGCGCGCGCCGGCGGGCGGCGTATGATCCTCCGGTGATCCACCTCTCCGAGGTCCTCGACCTGCCCGTGGCCGACGCGGAGTTGCGGCGCCTCGGCCGCATCGACGACCTGGTCGTCGACTCGGCGGAGGCGGCCGTGCAGCGGCTGGTGCTGCGCCGCGGCAAGGAGCGGCTGGCCGTGTCCTGGGCCCAGGTCGCCTCGCTGTCTCCCGACCAGGGCCAGGCTGTCCTCGTCGAGGACGCGCAGCTCGTGCCGCTCGACGGCAGCGCCGCGGGCGAGGGCGAGCTGGTCGCGCTCAAGCGCGACGTGCTCGACCGCCAGATCATCGACACCCAGGGCCGCAAGGTCGTGCGCGTGAACGACATCGCGCTCGAGGAGGAGGGCGGCCGGCTGTTCCTGCGCCGGGTCGACATCGGGCTGGCCGGCGCCGTGCGCCGCCTGCTCGCCGGCCTCGTCGCCCCGCGCCTCGTGCGGCGGCTCGCCGAGGGCTTTCCGCACCGAGACATCCGCTGGGACTACGTGGGCCTCGTCGACCCGCGCTCGGCCACGATCCGCCTGAAGGTCCACCAGCAGCTGGCGCGGCTGCACCCCGCCGACCTCGCGGACATCATCGAGGACCTCGGCCGTGTCGCGCGCCAGACGATCGTCTCGACGCTCGACGCCGAGACCGCGGCCCAGGCGCTCTCCGAGACCGAGCCCGAGGTGCAGGCCGCGGTCGTCGAGCAGATCACGCCCGACCGCGCCGCCGACCTGCTCGAGGAGATGCCCCCGGACGAGGCGGCCGACATCCTCGGCGACCTGACCGAGGAGCGCTCGCAGGCGGTGCTCGAGGCGATGGAGGAGGACGACGCCGAGGACGTGCGCGAGCTGCTCGCCTTCCGCGACGACACGGCCGGCGGCCTGATGACGACGGAGTTCCTGCGCGCCGGCGAGACCTGGAACGCCGGCGACGTGCTCGAGGCGCTGCGCGGCCTCGACGAGTCGACCGCGGGCGAGCTCGACGAGGTGCCGGTCGTCACCGAGGCCGGCAAGCTGGTCGGCGTCGCGCCGCTCGCGCGCCTGGTGCGGGTCGCCGCGGATGCTCCCGTCACCGCCGCCTGTCGCGACGAGACGCCCTCCGTCAAGCCCTCGGCCGGTTTCCAGGAGGTGCTCGGCTGGTTCGAGAAGTACCACCTGCGGGCGCTGGCGGTGGTCGACGAGTTCGGCGAGCTGCTCGGCGTCATCAACGTGGAGGACGTCGTGACCCACCTGGCCAGGAAGCGCTGATGCACGGCAGCCTGCGGCGGCGGCTGCGCCTGCAGTGGCGCAGGCTCGCCTGGCTGTTCGCGATCCTCGGCCCCGGCGTCATCACCAGCAACGTCGACAACGACGCGGGCGGCATCTACACCTACTCGCTGGCCGGCGCCCGCTACGGCTACTCGCTGCTGTGGATCCTGCTGCCCGTCACCGTCTCGCTGATCGTGGTGCAGGAGATGTGCGCGCGGATGGGCACGGTGACCGGCAAGGGCCTGGCCGACCTGATCCGCGAGCACTTCGGCCTGCGCGTCACCTTCCTGGTGATGATGGCGGTTCTGCTCACGAACTTCGGCAACGCGGTGGCCGAGTTCGCCGGCGTCGCCTCGAGCCTCGAGCTGTTCGGCATCAACCGCTACGTCTCCGTGCCGCTCGGGGCCGCCTTCGTCTGGTGGCTTGTGGTGTTCGGCAGCTACAAGTCGGTGGAGAAGGCGTTCCTGTTCGCCTGCCTGATCTACGCGGCCTACCCGTTCTCCGGCCTGATGGCCCGCCCCGACTGGGAGGCGGCGCTGGTCGGCAGCGTGGTGCCCCGGATGCCGCTCGACCTCGCGGGGGTCTCGATGGTGGTCGGGATCGTCGGCACGACGATCGCGCCCTGGATGCAGTTCTACCTGCAGTCCTCGATCGTGGAGCGCGAGTCCAAGGTCTCCGACTACGGCCAGGTGCGCCTCGACGTGATCCTGGGCTCGATCATGGCCGTGGTGGTGGCGTTCTTCATCGTGGTCGCCTGCGCGGCGACGCTGCACCGCGAGGGCATCCACGACATCGCCCAGGGCGCGGACGCCGCCCGCGCGCTCGCGCCGCTGGCCGGCCGCTACGCCAGCTGGTTGTTCGCCGTCGGCCTGGCGAACGCTTCGCTGTTCGCGGCCTCGATCCTCCCGCTCGCCACCGCCTACTCCGTGTGCGAAGGTCTCGGCCTCGAGGCGGGCGTCGACCGCTCGTTCGGGGAGGCGCCGGAGTTCTACTGGCTGTACACGCTGCTGATCGTCGGCTCGGCGGGCATGATCCTGCTGCCCGGCGCGCCGCTGCTCCGCATCATCCTGGTCTCGCAGATCCTCAACGGCGTGTTGCTGCCGCTGATCCTCGTCTTCATGCTGGTGCTGGTGAACCGCTCGGGCCTGATGGGCCGCTTCACCAACGGCCGCGTGTACAACGTGATCGCCTGGGCCACGGTCGTCGTGCTGACCGCGCTGACCGTCCTGCTCGTCGTCACCAGCCTGCTGCCCGGCGGGGCGATCGTCCCCTCGTCCTGACGTGCGGCCGACGACGGGCTAGACTTCAGCCGGTCGCAGCTTACGGGGAGGGGAACGTGACCAGCAGGCCCGAGGCCGAGCGGATCTCGCAGCTCATCTTCTTCGGCACAGTCGTCCTGGTCGGCTGGCTGGCCTGGCGCATCGTGGAGCCGTTCCTGGCGGAGATCGGCTGGGCGGTGGTGCTGGCGATCTGCCTCGACCCGGTGCGGGTCCGGCTGCAGCCGCGGCTCGGGCCCACGAAGACGGCGATCGTGCTGACGCTCGGGGTGCTGCTGCTGATCGTGCTGCCGGTCGTGTTCGTGGGCATCGCCATGGTCAACGAGGGCGGTCCGGCGGTCGGCTACGTGGAGGCGCAGCTGCGCAACGAGGGCGGCCCGGCCGGCTTCTTCCACAAGGGCTGGGAGTGGCTGCGCGCGCGCGCGCCCTTTCTGCCGGGCGAGCGGGAGGTGATCGCCAGGATCACCGCCAGCATCGGCGGCGTCGCGCAGTACCTGGCCGGCCAGGCGGGCAACCTGCTGGCGAGCGCCGCGGGCTTCCTGTTCGCGCTCGGGATCACGCTGGCCGTCCTGTTCTTCCTGCTGCGCGACGCGGCGTCGTTCTCGCGCGGCGTGCGGCGCGTGCTGCCGTTCGGGCCCGAGCAGAACGCGGCCCTGATGGAGATCGCCGCGTCGCTGGTGTCGGCGAGCGTGACCGCGACGCTCGCGATCGCGGCGATCCAGGGCGTGATCGGCGGGATCACCTTCGCGCTGCTCGGCGTCCAGGGGGCCGTGCTGTGGGGCGTGATCCTGGGGATCATGGCGCTCCTGCCGCTGCTCGGGGCGACACTCGTCTGGGCGCCGGGTGCGATCCTGCTGGCGCTGTCGGGGTCGCTGGTCAAGGGGATCGTGCTGGCGGCCGTCGGCCTGCTGATCCTCGGCAACGTCGACAACGTCGTGCGCCCGCTGCTGCTCTCGGGCAAGTCGCAGATGAACACGCTCGTCCTCATCATCAGCCTGATGGGCGGCGTGAGCGCGTTCGGCTTCATCGGCATCGTGCTGGGTCCGCTCGTCGCCGCGCTGCTTTCGGCGCTGGTCGAGAGCTACCACGCGGCGCCGGAGCCCGCGCCTGAGGCGGCGGGGATGCCTGCGGCCGCGCCGGCCCCGGTGGAGCCCGCCCAAGGCGAGGCGGTCCGCCCGGCGAGCTGACGGCCGGTCAGGGCGCGGGCGGCAGCTCGTTCCGCGAGGAGGTGAGCATCACGATCGGCGTACTGCGCAGCTCCGGGTCGGCACGCACGGCCCGCAGCACGTCGATCCCGTCCAGGCGCGGCATCTTGATGTCGAGGATCACCACCGCGGGGCTGATCCGCGCCCGCGACGCGTAGGCCCCCTCGCAGCGCAGGTACTCGAGTGCCTCGACGCCGTCTCGGACCACGGCCACCTTGTTGGCGAGGTTGTGGTCGGCCAGGGCGGCCAGGGTCAGCTCGACGTCGTTCGGGTTGTCCTCGGCGAGCAGGATGGGTCGCAGGTTGTCCACTAGGCTTCACTCCTCGGCTTGGGCAGGCTGAAGTGGATGGTCGCCCCGGCGCCGAGCGTGGCCTCGGCCCAGGTGCGGCCGCCGTGCCGCGTCACGATGCGCCGCACGGTCGCGAGGCCGATGCCCGTGCCCTCGAACTCCGAGGCCGGGTGCAGCCGCTGGAAGACGCCGAACAGCTTGTGGGCGTAGCGCATGTCGAAGCCGACGCCGTCGTCCCGGACGAAGAAGCTGATCTCGCCGGGCTCCTCGCGGAAGCCGACCTCGATGTGGGCCGTGGCCCGGGTGCGCGTGTACTTGACGGCGTTGCCGAGCAGGTTCTGCCACACCAGACGCAGCATCGCGCGGTCTCCGCGCACCGTCGGCAGCTCGTCGAGGCGCCACTCGATCCGGCGCTCGACGAGCTCGCTGTCGAGCGAGTCCAGGGCCTCCCGCAGCGTGCGGTTCATGTCCACCCCGGACTCGTGCAGCTCGGTGCGCCCCGTGCGCGAGAGCTGCAGCAGGTCGTCGATCAGCCGGCTCATCTGGCGGGCCGACTCGGCCACGACGTCGAGATAGTGCCGGCCCTGCTCGTCGAGCGTCGCGCGGCTGCGCCCGAGCAGCAGCCCAACGAAGCCGTCGATGTGGCGCAGCGGGGCCCGCAGGTCGTGGGAGACGGAGTAGGAGAAGGCCTCCAGCTCCTGGTTGGCCGCCTCGAGCCGGGCGGTGCGATCCGCGACCCGCTGCTCCAGCTCCGCGTTGAGCTGGCGGATCTCGGCCTCGGCGCGCTTGCGCTGCTCGATGTCGCGCACGATGGCCCACATCCCCGTCGGCGCGCCCGACTCGTCGCGCAGCAGGAACGTCCGCAGCTCGACGGGCAGGGTGCGGCCGTCCTTGCAGACGTACTCCTTCTCGTAGACCTCGGAGTGCCCGTTCGGCAGGATCTGCTCCGCCACCAGCCGCGCCTCGAGGGGGTGCCAGCGCGCCGGGGTCAGCGCCTCGTAGCTCAGCCTGGCGAGCTCGTCCTCGTCGTAGCCGACCAGCTCCCGGTAGGCGGGGTTCGTCTCGAGGATCCGGCCCTCCATGTCCACCAGCACGAAGGCGTCCATCATGCTCTCGTGCAGGCGGCGGTAGCGGGTCGCGCTCGCCCTCAGGGCCTCCTGCGCCCGCACCCGCTCGGTGATGTCGACGTGCTGCACGATCGCGTGGGAGACCCGGCCGCCCGAGTCGACGATCGGGGAGATCGTGACGTCGAGCACGAGCGCGACGTGCTGCTCCAGCGCGATCTCCTTCAGTTCGTCGCTCCTGTAGTCGATGGTGAAGCGGGCCCGCTCGGCCCGCTCGAAGACGCCGCGCACCAGGGGCCGGTGCCCCTGGGCGGCGACGATGCCGTCCTCGAGCACGTTGTACCTGCCGACCACCTCGGCGTCCGTGATCTTCAGCAGATCGCGGCAGGCCTGGTTGAGCCGGATCAGGGTGCCGCGCGAGTCGGAGAGCCACATCGCGTGCGGGCTGTGCTCGAAGACGCTGTCGAGGAAGGCCTCCGACTCGCGCAGCGCGTTCTCCGCGCGCCTGCGGTCCGTGATGTCGGTGACCGTGCCGACCCAGCGCGTGGGCGTGCCGTCGGGCAGCCGTGCCACGACCCCGCGGGCCGCCCACCAGCGGTAGCTGCCGTCGCCGGCCCGAAGCCGGTACTCGACGGCGTAGGGCGCCAGGCCGTCGAGCTGGGCCCGTAACGCGGTCATGACCCGTGGGCGGTCCTGCGGGTGCAGGATCTCCTCCCAGCCCGCGAGGGTCCTCGGGAACGTCCCGGGGGCGTACCCGGTCAGCTCGTCGATGCGCCCGAACCAGGTGATCGACTGCCGCAGGTCCCACTCGTAGATGACGTCGCTGGAGGTCTCCGAGGCCAGGCGGAAGCGCTGCTCGGCCTCGCGCAGCGCGCTCGCGTCGAGGTTGGTGGACTGGTAGCCGATGCGGGCGCCGCTCGCGTCGCGGATGACCGTGGCGAGTCCCCGCGAGACGAACGTGGTGCCGTCGCGCCGGCGCGCCAGGAACTCGCCCTCCCACGAACCCGTCTCGTCGAGCGTCCGCAGCACCGCCGCCCCGTCCTGGGGGCTCACGAAGAACGTGGCGACCGACTGGCCGAGCGCTGCCTCCTCGGTCTCGTAGCGCCACAGCCGCAGGAACGCCGTGTTGACGTGGAGGATCCTCCCCTCGGTGTCGGCGATGCTGCCGGCAGCCAGCGACGACTCGAAGACGAGGTCCTTGAGGCGCAGTTCCCGCTCGATCCGGCGGCGCTCGCTGACGTCGCGCGCGAAGACGAAGACGCGGTCCAGGGTCGGCGAGTAGGTCGCGCTGACCTCCACGTCGAGCACGCTGCCGTCCTTGTGGCGGTGCCGGGTCTCGAACCGATCCTGGCCGCTCTCGCGAAGCCGTCGCCCGTGCGCGGCCGCCTCCGCGGGGGTCTCGCGGGCCTCGATGTCCGGGATCGCGAGCTGGAGCAGCTCCTCGCGCGAGCGCCCCAGCATCCGGCACAGCGATTCGTTGACGTCGAGGAAGCGGCCCTGGCCGTCGCAGCTCCAGAACCCGTCCTGGGTGGTGCGGACGATCGTCTGGCTCTCGAGAGCGGCCCGCGCCTCGCTCGCCCGGAGCGCCTCGCTCGACTGGTAGCGCTCGCGCGCCGCGGCGAGGCCCTGCTGCCGCCAGAGGAGGCCCAGGCCCGATCCCGCCGCGAGCAGCGTGAGGGTGCCGAGCGCCAGGATCGCGCCCAGGCGCTCGCGCACCGGGGCCTCGATCTCCTCCTTGTCGAGGCGGGCCACGAGCCGCCATGGCGACTCAGGCACGGCCCGCAGGGCGGCCACGACCTCCACGCCGCGGTAGTCGGCGCCCTCCGTGAGGCCCTCGCGCCCTAGCGCGGCCTGCACGGCCGGCAGGTGCGCGTCCGTGAGGGGCCTGCGCTCGCCCACGGCCCCGTCCTTCCTGAAGCGTCGTTCGTTGAGGAAGAGGACAGCGTCGCCTTCCCGGCGGACGAGCAGGGTCTCGGCCGTCCGGCTCGGCGTCGGCCATGTCCCGAGGAAGGGGAAGAGGAACGTGGCGGGGTCGATCGTGAGCACGACCGTGCCGAGCGTTCGGCCGTCGGCGGCCGACACGGGCCCGGTGACCGCCATGCGCACCGGTCCGCCCGGGCTGTCGCGGTGCAGGTCGACGATGCGCACGCCGCCGGCAGCCAGCGCGGCGAGGCCCTCCAGCCGGTCGGGCGCTGGAAGCGTCTTCGACGGCGGGATGGCGAGGAGTGTCGTCCCGTGCGCGTCGAGGAGCGACACGCGCTCATATTCGTAGACGCCGCGCAATCGGCCGAGCCAGGCAACCAGCGCGGCCTCGGCCGCCTGATCGGCCGGCGCCGCGAGCCGCCGCTCCACGAGAGCCGCGAAGGCGGGGTTCCCCGAGAGCAGCAGGGCGTCACCCAGGCGCTCCCGTCGCCAGCGCGCGAGCTCGGCGACCTTCAGGTCGGCGATGGCCGAGAGCTGGTGCCCGATCTCCTCGCGGGACTGGTCGCGGTAGCCGCGGTAGGCCAGCAGGCCGGCGGCCGCGATGCCGGCGGCCAACAGGGCGAGGAGCAGGCCGAAGACGACGCCTGCGCGGCGCGGGCCCGTCGAGCCGGTGGCCATGTCAACCCTGCGGTCGGACGCCGGCATTGTGCGCCCTTCGCCGACGGGAAGGCAACGACCGGGCGCGGTGTCCGGTCAGGCGCGGGGCCCCGCTGGGGCGTGGCGTGCCTTCCCGCCTTACCCCTCGCGCTCCGAGAGGGAGTCGCCGGGCGAAGCCGGCGCGTCGTCCGGCTCGTCGCTCTCGCGCGTCTCCATGAGGCGCGCGCCCCGCGCGATCAGCCGCTCCGTCCACTCGGGCGACGAGCACGAGACATGAACGCCGCCCATTTCCAGCTTGAAGACCATGCCCACCTCCGGGCGCTGCCGGACGTACGCGGACTGCACGGTCCTGCCGATGTCCCGCCGCCGAGTCGATCGAAGCGTCCGATCGCTCGCGGGAGAGAGACCAACGGCAGCGGAGGGACTGGCCGGATGGTACGCCCCGCTTGCGTGCGATCTCAAAGCATTTCTTCGAGTCGTGTGACACAGGTCGTACGGAAAGGGAGCGAAATGCGTATCGCTCAACCGATCGGCTGGCCGGGAATCGCCAACGGCGGCTCGGGCACCCAGCCGGAGGCGCCCGACCGGAAAGGCGTCCGCACGTCGGCGATGCGCGCGCCACGCACGTCGATCCGCGCGAGGTCCGCCGTGCCCACACCGGCCTGCTCCGCGATCAGCAGGTGGTTCTCGCGCGTCTCGAACGGCGCCGTGAAGTGCGCCGCGCGCGGGTCGAAGCCCATCACCGCCGCGCAGACGGCGTCCGTCGCGAGCGCGTTCCAGCCGATCGCCAGCACGCCCGGGTCGATCGGCGCGACGCCCGCGTTCCACCAGCCCTCGCCGCCGCGCACGGTGCGCACGCCGTCGACGATCGCCAGGTGGACGGGCCGCGCGAGGTTCTCGTCCACGATCGTGCGCGGCACCCGTACGCCGACGACGTCGTCCTGCAGTCCCGCCTTCTCGCCCGGCAGCATCTGCACCCAGCCCTCGGCCTTGCCGTGGATCGGACCCCGGTAGCCCAGCTTGTCCTCGCCGGCGCCCTCGGCGCCGTAGAGCGAGTTCGGCGTGATGCCGAACAGGTTCTTCATCGAGAGCGTGAGCCCGGCCGCGGTCGCGTGCTCCTTCATCTTGCACAGCGAGACGAAGACGTCGGTCTCCGCGTACGAGTGGTTGACGTCCAGGTACGAGAAGACGCGGCCGCCGTCCGGCACGCTCAGCCGCGAGTAGCGCCCGCCCAGGCCGAGGTTGCGCGTGTTCTCGAACTCGGCGCCCAGCGCCTGCAGCGCGCGCACGTCCCAGCCGGCGGCGGCCACGATCTGCTCGAGCGACAGCGCGACGCCCTGGGACTCGACGAAGCGGATGCGGCGCGCCCCGCCGTCCTTGAGCAGCTGCGCGAGCGCAAGCGCCGTGTCGCCGTGCGTCACGTAGCTCTCGCCGGGCGCGCGGCCGCCGATCGCCTGGAACGGCCAGCCGGTCAGGTTGACCTTGACGGTGACCGTCTTGTCCCGCACCAGCGAGCCGATCCCGCCGAGCAGGTCGGCGCCCTGCCGCAGCGCGGTCGCGAACGTGCTGCCGTAGGCGTTCGCGCGCACGAGCGCCACCGTCGCGTTCCCGCCGCCCGCCGAGGGAATGGTCGAGGGGGCCCCGGCCGGGTTGCTCCCGCAGCCGGCCGCCGCCAGCGGGGCGCCCGCCGCGAGCCCGAGGAACCGCCGTCGTGTGCAGGGCCTCGTCATGCTCTTCCTCCACGTCCGTCCATTGTCGCCCCCCTGGCGTGTGCCCGCGCTCACTCGGGTGGCAGTGGTTTCCCCTGGAGCGCCGCCTTGAAGAAGGCGCCCGACTCGGTCGGGTGGAAGGCCCAGTCGCGGACGAGTGTCGGCACCCAGGCGGGGTCGAAGCACCAGGCCGCCCAGGAGATCCCCCGGCGCTGCATGTACTCGACGATGGCCCGGCCGTAACGGGGGCTGCCGACGAACGGCACGCTGCCCTGGCGGTCGAAGCCGAACTCGCTGACGAAGACCGGGTACTTCGCGGCCACGTGCCCCCAGTCCTCCTCCCACTTCGGCTCCCACGGCTCCGCGCGCTTCTGCGGGTACGGGTGCGAGGCGTAGACGACCGCCTCCGCGGCGACCGGGCTCGCCATCACGCTGCGCAGCTCGTAGGCCCAGTCGAGGCCCGCGACCATCACGATCGAGCCCGGGTCGCCCGAGCGCACGACGCGAGTGATCTCCTCGAGCATGGGCCGCCACTGCTCCCAGCTGAGGTGCCCGAGCTGTCCGCCGGCGTCGGTCGGCTCGTTGAACAGCTCGTAGAGCACGACCGTCGGGTCGTCCCGGAAGTGCGTGGACGCGGCGCGCCAGAAGGCGAGCGTCTCCTGGCGGGTCGTGTCGTACATCGGGTCCTGCATCCTGGCGTCGCGCAGGTTCCCGATCACGTGCCAGTCGAGCAGCACGTAGAGGCCCAGCTCGCGTGCCCAGGCCACTCCCTCGTCGAGCAGCGCGAGGTAGCGCGCCTCGCCGCGCGCACGCCAGGCGGCCGGGTGCACCGGCAGGCGCACGATATTCGCGTCCCAGGCCCTGACCTCTTCGAACGTGCGGCGCGTCCAGTGGCCGTTCTTCGCGAGCCGGTCCGGGTCCGCCAACGCCACGCCGCGAAACACCACAGGCCGGCCGGCGGCGTCCACGAAGTGGTTGCCCTGCACCCGGATACCTCGACCGCGCGACGCTGCGGGGGCTGCGGCTGCAGGGGCCGAGAGGCCGCAGGCGAGCGCGAGGACCACGAGCCGACGGGACGAGTCCGTCATCGGGCACACCTCCTCGACGTCCCTCGCGCTGCGAGTTTCGTGCCCGGTGTGGGGTCCGTCGGACCGGCCTCAGGGCGCCGGGATCCGGTAGTCGTCCTTGAAGTAGCCCTCGAGCGCGACCTTGTCGTCCTCCCCGATCACCAGGTAGTCGGCGAACAGCGAGAGCGCCACGGATCGGCGATTCGTGGGCCGGAAGCGCTTGAGGGCCGCGGGGCTCCCGCCACCGTAGACGAGCACGAGCCTCCCGGGCGCGAGCGGGTTCGGGTGGGTGAGGCGGTACGTCGCGGCCGGGCCGGCCACCTTCCTGGTGCCGGCGTACGTTCCCGTGGCGTCCTGGCGCAGTGGCAGGCGGTCCTGCATCCGCGCGACGAGACCGTTCGTCGCGGCCGTGCCGACGAGGACCAGGTTGTTGGCCTGTAGGATCTCAGGGGTCACCT
>JBGASI010000234.1:0-7253 GCA_044229815.1 Vicinamibacteria bacterium
TCGTCGCGGGCCCCGGGACCGGGGGCCGGGCTATCATCCGCGCGGAGGTCCGCCCGTGGCCGAGCTCGTCCCGGCGCCGTTTCCGCAGCTGTTGCGCCGGATGCTGCGCGAGGCCCGCGACGAGGGGAAGATCTTCGACCTCCCCGCGCGCCGTTTCTGGCGCGGGGCCGAAGGCCTCGACACGTCGGTGACGGTCCACGGGCAGCGGGCCGCCAACCCCGTCGGCCCCGCCGCCGGTCCGCACGGCCAGATGGCGCAGAACATCCTGTTGTCGTGGCTGGCCGGCGGCCGCTTCATCGAGCTCAAGACCGTCCAGGTGAACGACCGGCTCGAGCTGCCGCGACCGTGCATCGACATGCAGACCGTCGGCTACAACGTCGAGTGGAGCCAGGAGCTGCGGCTCGAAGAGAGCCTGCGCGAGTACGTGAAGGGCTCGATGCTCGTCGACGTCGCCCGCGCCGAGGGCCTGCTCGGCCGCGCGGACGAGCCCGCGCGCGACGACACCATCCTCGACCTCAGCGTCGGCTACGATCTCGCCGGCGTGCGCACGCCCGCGCTGCGCGCGTGGATCACCGGGATGAAGGACGCGGGCCCCCTCGTGGACGCGCTGCGCCACGAGATCCCGGACGAGCTCGGCCGCCTGCGCGATCTCGACTTCCGGCGCGCGCTGTCGGGCCAGGTGACGCTGTCCACCTTCCACGGCTGTCCCGCCCACGAGATCGAGGCGATCGCGGCGTTCCTGATGGAGGAGATGGGCCTCCACGTCACCGTGAAGCTCAACCCCACGCTGCTCGGCCGAGAGACGGTGGACGGGCTCCTCCACGACGTGCTCGGCTACCGCGACGTCCTGACGCGGCCCGAGGACTTCGCGCGTGACCTCGCCTGGGAGCCGGCCCTGGAGATGGCGGATCGCCTGGCCGAGCGCGCTCGTTCCCTGGGGCGCGAGCTGCGCCTCAAGCTCTCGAACACGCTGGTCGTGCGCAACCACCGCGGCGTCTTTCCGGCCGCCGAGGCGGTGATGTACCTCTCGGGCGCGCCGCTGCACGTGATCACGCTTTCGCTCCTCGAGCGCGTGCGCCGCGCGCGGCCGGGGCTGCCGCTGTCCTTCTCGGCCGGTGTGGACAACCGCAACTTCGCGGACTGCGTGGCTCTGGGCCTGGCGCCCGTCACCGTCTGCACCGATCTGCTCAAGCCCGGCGGCTACGGCCGCCTGCCGAAGTACCTCGAGCAGCTCGGCGAGCGGATGCAGGCCGTGGGCGCGCGCACGGTGGGGGACTTCGTGATCCGGGCCTGTGGCCGGGGCGAGGAGGCGATCGGTCGTGTCCTGCCGCCTTCGCCGCTGCGCGACGCGCTCGTCGCCTCGCTCGGCTCGGCCGTCGACCTGCGTGCGCAGCTCGCCTCCGCGGGCGAGGGCCGGCGCTACGACGCGATCGTGCGCGCCGCGGCGGCCCTCAACACGCCTTCGATCGTCGCTCGCGCGACGGCGGACCCGCGCTATCGGAGAGAGTCGCTCAAGCCGCCACGCCGGATCGGTCGCCACCTCGCGCTCTTCGACTGCCTCAACTGCGACAAGTGCCTGCCCGCCTGCCCGAACGACGCGAACTTCGCGTACGAGGTCGAGCCGGGTTCCGTGCCGTTCCAGCTCTACCGCGTCGAGGGCGCCCGCCTGGTCGCGACCGATGGCGGGCGCTTCGAGGTGAAGGAGCGCCACCAGATCGCCACGTTCCAGGACTTCTGCAACGACTGCGGGAACTGCGACACCTTCTGCCCGGAGGACGGCGGCCCGTACCTCGAGAAGCCCCGCTTCTTCGGCTCGCTGGCGGCCTGGCGCCGCCACGCCGGCCGCGACGGCTTCTTCGTCGAGCGGCGCCCCGCGACGGACGTGATGTGGGGTCGGTTGCGCGGGGTGGAGTACCGGCTCGAGGTGGACCGCCGCGATTCGCCGGCCGGGGACGAGGCCGTCTTCACGGACGGCCGCGTGACGCTGCAACTGCACCACCGCGCGCGCTTGGCGTTCGGTTTCTCGGCCGCCCCCGACGCGCCGGAGGGCCACACGCTCGACGGCAGCGCCTGCCTGAAGATGGCCGCCCTGCTCGACGGCGTCCTCGACCCGCGCCGCGTCAACCCCGTGAACGCGAGCGTTGCTGTTCCGTGAACCTGCTCCTGCTCGCGCCCGACGAGGTCCGTGACGACGGGACGGTGCTGCTGACCGGCCGCCGGCACGAGCACGCGCGCGCGGTGCTGCGCGTCCAGGCGGGCCAGACGCTGCGGGTGGGAGTCCGCGGGGGGAAGTGCGGGACGGGGCAGGTGCTGTCGGAGGGTGCCCGGGGCCTCCTCCTGCGGGTGGTGCTCGATGCCGAGCCGCCGCCGCGCGCCGCCATGTCACTGGTGCTGGCCATGCCCCGCCCGAAGGCGCTGCGCCGGGTCCTCCCCGCCGTCGCCTCGCTCGGCGTCGACCGGGTCGTTCTGGTCAACGCTGCGCGAGTGGAGAAGAGCTACTTCGATTCGAAGGTGCTCGATCCGGCGTTCCTGGACGGCCTCGTCGACCTCGGCCTCGAACAGGCGCGCGACACGTGTCCGCCCGCGATCGAGGTGCGCGAGCGGTTCCGGCCGTTCGTGGAGGACGAGCTCGCCGGCTGGGCCGCCGGCTCGCTGCGCCTCACGCCTCACCCGCCGGCGCGCGCCGCCGTGCCGCGGGTCGACGCCGAGCGGCCCGTCACGCTCGCGATCGGCCCCGACGGAGGCTGGGTGCCGTTCGAGGTGGAGCTGCTCGAGCGGGCCGGCTTCACGCCGGTGTCGCTCGGGCCCCGCATCCTGCGGGTCGAGGTGGCGGTGAGCCACCTGCTCGGCCGCATCCGCTGAAGGTCGTCCGGGCAGGATCCGGAAGCACGGCGTCAACGGGCCGGCCTCTCTTCATGGCATGCCTCGACTCGCGGTAGACTCGGGCCACGTTCAACCCAGCCAACGGAGCCAAGAACCATGCCTGACGCCGCCAACGCGGTCAGACTGCACCGCGTCCTCAAAGCGCCGGCCGAGCGCGTGTATCGGGCCTTCCTCGATCCCGACGCGATGGCGAAGTGGCTCGCGCCGCACGGGTTCGTCGGCAGGGTCCACGAGATGGACGCGCGCGTGGGCGGCAGCTACAGGATGTCGTTCACCAACTTCGGCACCGGCAAGAGCCACTCGTTCGGCGGCACCTACGTCGAGCTGACGCCCTTCGAGCGCATCCGATATTCCGATCGCTTCGACGACCCCAACCTGCCGGGCGAGATGCAGGTGACGATCTCGCTCCGCCCCGTGGCGTGCGGGACAGAGCTCACGATCGTCCAGGAGGGCGTGCCGGCGGCGATTCCGCTGGAGTTCTGCTACCTCGGCTGGCAGGAGTCGCTCTCGCTGCTCGGGCACGTCGTCGAACCCGACATCCCCGACGGGGCCTGACGAGGAGCCGCCCGATGTCGATCCTTTGCGTCAGGAGTTTCTCGGTCTCTCTCGACGGCTACGGCGCCGGCCCCGACCAGAGCCTGCAGCATCCACTCGGCGTGCGCGGCCCCGAGCTGATGCAGTGGCTGTTTCACTCGCGCCTGTGGCAGCAGATGCACGGCGGCGACGGCGGCGAGACGGGCGTCGACAACGAGATGGCGGAACACGGTTTCGCCGACATCGGCGCGTGGATCCTCGGCCGCAACATGTTCGGCCCGGTGCGAGGGCCGTGGCCGGACGACGCGTGGAAGGGCTGGTGGGGCGACGAGCCGCCGTACCACACGCCGGTCTTCGTGCTCACGCACCACGCGCGCGCGCCGCTCGCCATGGCGGGCGGCACGGTGTTCCACTTCGTCACCGGCGGGATTCACGCGGCGCTCGAGCAGGCGAGGGCCGCCGCGGGCCGAGCCGACGTGCGACTGGGCGGCGGCGTCGAGACGGTCCGCCAGTATCTGCGCGCCGGCCTCGTCGACGAGCTGCACCTCGCGCTGCGGCCGATCCTGCTCGGCAGCGGAGAGCATCTGCTGCGCGACCTGGACCTGCCGGCGCTGGGCTACGAGTGCGCGAGGTCGGTCGCCGGCGAGCGCGCCACGCACGTCTTCCTGCGCAGGCGAGCGTAGCGCCCCGTCGTCCTCGTCGCCGCGGGCCGGCGGTCTGAATGGGGCGCGTCCGTGTTACCGTTCGCGCACCTGCGACGTCGACGATCTGGAGGAGAACCACCCATGGAGACGAAGCCCGCGTTGCGGCCTCTGCTCGGCGGCCTGGCCGCGCCGGCCCTGCTCGCGCTTGCCGCGCTGCCCGCGGCTGCCCAGCCCAGCGGCGGGCCCTACGGCCCGGTCCCGCGGACGTACACGGTCCCGGCGGCAGCTGCCCACGTCTACTACGTCGCGCCGGACGGACGTGCGGACGCGGCGGGGACGTCCCTCGCGGAGCCGACGACCCTGGAGTCGGTCATCGAGCGGGTCGTCACGGGTGACGCCGTCATCCTGCGCGGCGGCACGTACCGCACGGGCGGCCTGCGCTTCAACCAGGGGATCACGCTCCAGCCCTACGGTGACGAGCGGCCGGTGCTCAAGGGCACGCGCGTTGCCACGGAGTGGACGGCCCTGCGCGGCAACGTCTGGCGCACGTCGTGGAAGACCCTGTTCCCCGCGGCCCCGCTCGGCTGGTGGCAGCGCGACCGCGAGGGCATGCGGACGCCGCTGCACCGTTTCAACAACGACATGGTCTTCGTCGACGGCGAGCTGCTGCGCTCCGCGGGCTGGGAAGGCGAGCTCGACGCGCACTCGTACTTCGTCGACTACGCGAAGGGCCTCGTCTACGTCGGCGCCGACCCGACGAACCGGCTGGTCGAGATCACCGCCTTCGACGGCGCGCTCGTGCGCACGACGCAGCCGGTCCACGGCAAGACGAGCGACCGCAGGGGGCCGCAGATCCGCGGCATCACCTTCACGCAGTACGCGTGGCGGGCGATCGAGATCGAGGGCAAGCGCAGCTTCGGCCCGACCGAGGAGCCGACCGACGAGCCGCTCGGCCCCGCCGACCCGGCGACGTACGGCAAGGAGGTCACGGGCACGACGCTCGAGAACGTCACGATCTCGTTCTGCTCGCGGGTGGGCGGCTATTTCCGCGGCGACGGGCTCGTGCTGCGCAACTCCCTGATCAGCGACACCAGCACCGAGGGCTTCTACGTGATCGGCTCCTCGGACGTGCTGCTGGAGCGCAACGTGTTCCGGCGCAACAACGTCGAGGAGCTGACCGGCTACTACCCCGCCGCCGTCAAGATCTTCAACCAGTCGCACCGCGTGACCTGCCGCGACAACCTGGTGCTCGACAACCCGCACTCGAACGGCATCTGGTACGACGTCGGCAACCGGGACGCCGTGTTCGTGAACAACTGGGTGCAGGATGCGCTGGACGGGTTCTTCTTCGAGATCTCGAAGGGAGCGATCGTGGCCGGCAACGTGTTCGTGCGCTGCGACAAGGGCCTGCGCGTGCTGAACAGCTCCGACGTGCGCGTCTACCACAACACGTTCGTCGACACCGTGGCCTCGTTCGAGCGCAACGAGCGCAGCGCCGCGGCCGACCACTTCGGCTGGCACCCCAAGACAGGGCCGGACGTGGGCGAGCGCGAGGGGCACGTCTTCGCCTCGAACCTGCTGGTGGCGAGCGAGGCGTTCCGCAAGCCCCTCCTGCGCCTCGAGCAACCGAAGGCGCTGTGCGACAGGCTCACCCGCCCGCAGGTGATCGAGCTCGACGGCAACGCCTACGTGCGCCAGGGCGCCTCGGGACCGCTCGCCGTGTGGAGCCCGCTCGCGGGCGACAGCTGCCAAGCCGAGGCCTCCTCGCTCGACGAGCTGCGCAAGCTCTCCGGCTTCGAGGCGCACGGCACGGCGCTCGTCGGCTACGCGGGCGCCGTCTTCAAGAGCCCCGAGCTGAGCCGTTACGAACTGGCCCGGCCGCTGCCCGGGTTCGCTCCCGCGACGGCGACGCCGGTCGAGGTGAGGGGCCTGCTGGGCTGGCGCGACGGGGATCCGGGTGCGCCGGGGGCGTACCCGCTGGCCCGAACGCCGCGCCAGGCCGGCGCTCCCTAGGGCACGACCGTGAGCGCGGCCTGCAGCGTCGCCGTCGAGTCGGAGCCGGCCCACAGGTCGAAGGCCTCCGCGTCCTGGACCCACTTGCGCTGCGACGTGCTCCAGTAGCGCAGCTCGTCGGGGCCGAGGCCGAACGTCACCGTCCGCGTTTCGCCCGGCTTCAGGCTGACCCGGCGGAAGCCCTTCAGCTCGCGGCGGGGCCGCGAGTCGCTGCCAGCTTTCTGGTGGACGTAGAGCTGCACCACCTCGTCGCCCGCGACCGTGCCGGTGTTCGTCACGTCCACGCTGACGTCCGTCTTCTGCCCGAGCTTCAGCTGGGGCGTGGAAGGCCTCAGGTTGGCGAAGGAGAACGTGGTGTAGCTCAGGCCGTAGCCGAAGGGGTAGAGCGGGCTGGTGAGCAAGTCCCAGTACCGCGACGGTGTCGTGAATCCCAGGGCCTGCTGACCCTCGGGCTGGTGCGTCGTCGTGCGCGCGTAGTAGAGCGGCGCCTGGGCGCCGCTGCGCGGGAAGGCGACCGGCAGCTTGCCGCCGGGGTTGACGTCGCCGAACAGCGCGTCCGCCACCGCGTGCCCGCCCTCGCTGCCCGGCTCCCACGCCTCGAGGATCGCCGGCACGTGCTCCGCGGCCCAGTTGATGCTGAGCGGGCGGCCGTTCAACAGCACGAGCACGACGGGCTTGCCGAGCGCGACCACGGCCTTCAGCAGCTCCTCCTGCCGGCCGGGCAGGTCGAGCGACGCGCGCGAGGCGGCCTCGCCGGCCATGTTGTCGAGCTCGCCCATGACGGCGATCACCACCTCCGCGCCCTTCGCGGCGTCGACCGCCTTCTGGAGGGCGGCGTCGGCCTCGGCCGGGGTCTGCGCCGGCTTCTTCGGCCCTGGCGTGAACGCGTCGAACATGGAGGGGAAGAGGCGGCGGATCTCGGGCCCGGGCTCGTACGCGATCGTGGCCCCGGGCAGCCTGGCCTTGAGGCCGTCGAGCACCGTCGTCGCCGCCGGTGTGTGGCCGAAGACCATCCACGAGCCCTCGGTGGCCGTCTTCGAGTCGGCCAGCGGGCCGATCACCGCGACGTTCTTGATGGAAGTCGACAGCGGCAGGGTCTTGTTCTCGTTGCGCAGCAGCACCAGCGTGCGCCCAGCCGCCAGGCGGGATTCCTTGTGGTGCTCCGCCGCGCCGACGACC
>JBGASI010000235.1:0-7234 GCA_044229815.1 Vicinamibacteria bacterium
CGCAAGATCATCGGCGAGGTCTTCGTCCGCGTGTTCGAGGAGGAGGCGCGCCGCTTCCCCAACGCGCGGTTCCTGGCCCAGGGCACGCTGTACCCGGACGTGATCGAGAGCGTCTCGGTGCGGGGCCCGTCCGCCACCATCAAGAGCCACCACAACGTCGGTGGGCTGCCCGCGGACATGAAGTTCGCCCTGGTCGAGCCCCTGCGCGAGCTGTTCAAGGACGAGGTGCGCGCGGTGGGGGCCACGCTCGGCCTGTCGGAGGGCCGCATCTGGCGCCAGCCCTTCCCGGGCCCCGGGCTCGCCGTCCGGTGCCTCGGGGACCTGTCGAAGACCCGCCTGGACATCCTCCGCAAGGCCGACGCCATCGTCCAGCAGGAGATCCGCGACGCGGGCCTCGAGCGCGCGATCTGGCAGTCGTTCGCGGTGCTGCTGCCGGTGCGCTCGGTGGGCGTGATGGGGGACGACCGCACCTACCAGTACACCTGCGCGCTGCGCGCGGTGGAGTCGCTCGACGGCATGACGGCCGACTGGGTGCGCCTGCCCTACGACCTGCTCGCGCGCGCCTCGAGCCGGATCGTCAACGAGGTGCGGGGGATCAACCGGGTGGTGTACGACGTGAGCAGCAAGCCGCCGTCGACGATCGAGTGGGAATGAGCACGCAGCCGGACTTCGTCCACCTCCACCTCCACACCGAGTTCAGCCTGCTCGACGGGGCCTGCCGGCTCGACGAGCTGGTCGGCGAGGGCGTGCGCCTGGGCATGAAGGCGATGGCGATCACCGACCACGGCAACATGTTCGGCGCGGTCGCCTTTCACGACGCCTGCCGCGACAAGGGCATGAAGCCGATCCTCGGCTGCGAGGTCTACGTCGCGCCGGGCAGCCGCCTCGAGCGGGGCGGGCAGAGCGCTTCCGACGCCTACAACCACTTCACGCTGCTCGCGACGAGCGACACGGGCTACCACAACCTGGTCAAGCTCGTCTCGGCCGGCTACCTGGACGGCTTCTACCACCGGCCGCGCATCGACAAGGACCTGCTGGCGAAGCACAGCGAGGGGCTGATCGGCCTGTCGGGCTGCCTGTCCGGCGAGATCGCCCAGCACATCCTGGCCGGGCGCGAGGCGGCGGCGCTCGAGAGCGTGGGGTTGTTCTCCGAGATCCTGGGCAAGGACCGCTTCTACCTCGAGGTGATGGAGCACGGGATCCCCGACCAGCGCCGGGTGAACCAGGGGCTGCTGCGCGTGCGCGAGAAGACGGGCCTGCGGCTGGCGGCGACGAACGACGCCCACTACCTGCGCCGCGACGACCACCAGGCCCACGACGTGCTGCTGTGCATCGGCTCGGGCAAGAAGGTGAACGACGCCGAGCGGCTTCGCTTCGACACCAACGCCTTCTACCTCAAGTCCGCCGCCGAGATGCAGGCGCTGTTCCCGGATCACCCGGAGGCCCTGCTGTCGACCGTGCAGATCGCGGAGATGTGCGACTTCACGCTGAAGGCGGTGTCGTCGCTGCCCGCTTTCGACGTGCCGCCCGGCTTCACGATCGAGACCTACTTCGAGAGGGTGACCCGCGACGGCTTCGTCGACCGGCGCCGGGCGCTCGACCCCCTGGCGGCGGCCGGGCGGCTGCGCCACCCGCTGGCCGACTACGAGGCGCGGCTCGAGCGGGAGATCGAGGTCATCCGCACGGTCGGCTTCTCGGGCTACTTCCTGATCGTCTGGGACTTCATCCGTTACGCGAAGGAACGGCAGATCCCGGTCGGGCCGGGCCGCGGTTCGGCGGCCGGCAGCCTGGTGGCCTGGGCTCTTCGGATCACGGACATCGACCCGATCGAGAACGACCTGATCTTCGAGCGTTTCCTGAACAAGGAGAGGATCAGCCCCCCCGACATCGACATCGACTTCTGCGAGGCGCGCCGCGGCGAGGTGATCGAGTACGTCACGCGCAAGTACGGCCGGGACAACGTCGCGCAGATCATCACCTTCGGCACGATGAAGGCGAAGGCCGTCGTGCGCGACGTCGGGCGCGTGATGGACCTCAGCTTCGCCGAGGTCGACAAGATCGCGAAGATGATCCCGTTCGACCTCAAGATGACGCTCGACAAGGCGCTCGACGAGTCGCCGCCGCTGCAGGAGGCCTACCAGAAGGACGCGCGCGTCAAGGAGCTGATCGACGTCTCGCGGCGGCTCGAGGGCACCACCCGCCACGCCTCGATCCACGCTGCCGGCGTCGTGATCTCGCCCCAGCCGCTGACCGACCTGGTGCCGCTCTACAAGGCCAACACCGGCGACATCACGACGCAGTTCGACATGAAGGGCATCGAGCGCATCGGCCTGCTGAAGATGGACTTCCTCGGGCTGCGCACGCTGACCCTGATCGACAACTGCGTGAAGATGATCGAGGCGCAGACAGGGGTGCGGGTCGACCCAGCGGCGATCCCGCTCGACGACGCGAAGACCTACGAGCTGTTCACCGCGGGCAAGACGAGCGGCCTGTTCCAGTTCGAGTCGGACGGGATGCGGGACATCCTGCGGCGCTTCAAGCCGGACCGGCTCGAGCACCTGACGGCCCTCAACGCGCTGTACCGGCCCGGGCCGATGCAGATGATCGACGACTTCATCAAGCGCCGCCACGGGCAGACCCGGGTCAGCTACGAGCACCCGGCGCTGGAACCGATCCTGAAGGAGACCTACGGCGTCATGGTCTACCAGGAGCAGGTGATGCAGATCGCCTCGGCGCTCGCGGGCTTCACGCTCGGCGCGGCCGACATCCTGCGCAAGGCCATGGGCAAGAAGAAGGCCGAGGTGATGGCCGCCCAGATGGACCAGTTCCTGAAGGGCTGCGCCTCGCGCGGGGTGGCCGAGAAGAAGGCGAAGCGGGTCTGGGACGCGATGGAGCAGTTCGCCGGGTACGGCTTCAACAAGTCGCACTCGGCCGCCTACGCCTGGCTCGCCTACCAGACCGCCTACCTCAAGGCCAACTACCCCGCCTACTTCGTGGCCGCGCTGCTGACCTCGGAGCGCGCGAACACCGACAAGATGGTCCACTACATCGCCGAGTGCCGCGAGATGGGGATCCGCGTGCTGCCGCCGGACGTGAACCAGTCCGACATGTTCTTCTCCGTCGTGCCGCGCCTGCCGACGGCGAACGGCGAGCCCACGCCCGGAATCGAGGACATCCGCTTCGGCCTCTCCGCGATCAAGAACGTGGGCGAGGGGGCCGTGGAGGCCGTGCTCGCGGCGCGGCGGGAGGGCGGGGCGTTCCGCTCGCTGTTCGACCTTTGCGACCGCGTCGACCTGCGTGCCGTGAACCGTCGCGTGGTGGAGAGCTTCATCAAGAGCGGGTCGTTCGACTCGGGCGACCCGCGGCGGGCCGCGCTGTTCGGGGCGATCGACCGCGCGATGGAGGCGGGGCAGAAGCGCCAGCGCGACCGGGAGGCCGGCCAGTCGAGCCTGTTCGCCATGCTCGGCGGCGGCGAGGCGAAGCAGGCGCCGCTCGAGCGCGTGCCCGACGCGCTGCCGTGGCCGGAGGCGGAGCGGCTCGCCTTCGAGAAGGAGTCGCTCGGCTTCTTCATCTCCGGCCACCCGCTCGAGCGCTTCCGCGACGAGCTTCGCCAGTGGGCCAACGCCACCACCGGGACGCTGGCGCAGAAGGCGGCGAGCGGCGAGGTGACCGTCGGCGGGATCGTCACGGCGCTGCGGCTGCTGAAGACGAAGAAGGGCGACCGCATGGCGGCCTTCATGCTGGAGGACCTCGACGGCAGCGTCGAGACCGTGGTGTTCCCCGACGCCTACAAGAAGGCGGCCGGCAGGATCGCCGACGACCAGGTGGTCCTGGTCAAGGCCCGCGCCGAGGTCGACGACGAGGGCAAGGCCAAGCTGCTGGCGACGGAGGTGCTGCCGCTCGAGCAGGCCAAGCTGGCGGAGGCCCGCTTCGTCACGATCCGGGTGCCGGTGGTCGCCTGGGACCGCGGGAAGGGCGAGCGGCTGAGGGATATACTCGGCGCTCACCGAGGCGACTGCCCGGTGACGCTCGAGTTGGTGCGGCCCGGTTCCTGGGCCGTGGCGGTGGCGCCGAGCGCGTACTACCGGGTCCGGCCGGACAGCGTGCTGCGCGAGGAGATCGAGGCCCTGCTCGGGCCCGGCTCGCTGCTGCTCGCGCGCTCGGCCCAGGGCGCCGGGAACTGAGGCGCGGAGGAGAGAGATGGCCGAAGCCGACTTCGAGGCGCCGCTGGTCGAGTTGCAGAAGCGCATCGACGAGCTGGCGCGCTGGCCCGGCGACCCCGACAAGGAGCAGCAGGCGGCCCGGCTGCGCGAGGAGCTCGACCTGCGCCGGCGCGAGGTGTACTCGCGGCTCACGCCCTGGCAGAAGACGCTGGTCGCCCGGCACCCCAACCGGCCCTACACGCTCGACTACGTCCAGGGCCTGTTCAGCGATTGGACCGAGGTCCGCGGCGACCGCCGCTACGGCGACGACCCCGCGCTCGTCTGCGGCTTCGCGCTGTACCGCGGCGTGGCCGTCTGTGTGATCGGCCACCAGAAAGGGCGCGACACCAAGCAGAAGATCCACCGCAACTTCGGCATGCCGAAGCCCGAGGGCTACCGCAAGGCCCTGAGGGTGATGCAGATGGCGGCCAAGTTCGGCCGGCCGATCCTCACCTTCGTGGACACGCCCGGCGCCTATCCCGGCATCGACGCCGAGGAGCGGGGGCAGGCGGAGGCGATCGCCTTCAACCTTCGGGAGATGGCGGCACTGCGCACCCCGATCATCGTCACGGTCACGGGCGAGGGCGGCAGCGGCGGCGCGCTGGCGATCGCCGTCGGAGACCGCGTCAACATGCTCGAGCACGCCGTCTACTCGGTGATCTCGCCGGAGGGCTGCGCCTCGATCCTCTTCCGCGACGCCTCGCGGGCCGAGGAAGCGGCGTTGGCGATGAAGATCACGGCCCCTGACCTGGTCGCGCTCGGTCTCGTGGACGAGGTGGTGCCCGAGCCCCCGGGCGGGGCGCACGTCAACCACGAGGCGCTCTTCAAGTCCGCGGACGAGGTGCTGTGGCGCCAGCTCACGGAGCTGCGCAAGGCCGACCCGGAGCGCCTGCCGCAGACCCGCTACGCGAAGTTCCGCGAGATGGGCCGGCTCGGGCGGGAGTTCCGCGAGGTCGCGCCGTGAGCGTTCACACCGTGGGCCTCGTCGGCGGCGGGACCATGGGGCAGGGCATCGCGATCACCTGCGCCGCGGCGGGCCTCGACGTGCTGCTGCTCGAGAAGAGCGAGGAGCTGGCGCGCGCTGCCGTCGCCGAGATCGCCCAGACGCTCGAGCGGGACATCGCGAAGTGGCGGCGGACCGAGTCCGAGAAGAAGGCGATCCTGGCCCGCGTGCGCACGGTCGCGGCGATCGAGCCGCTCGAGGCGGCGAACATCGTGATCGAGTGCGTGCCGGAGGACCTCGAGCTCAAGGTCGCGCTGTTCCAGCGGCTCGACCAGGTGTGCCCGCCCGAGGACGTGCTGGCCACCAACACCTCCTCGCTCTCGGTCACGGAGATCGCCGCGCGCACGCGGCGCCCGGACCGCGTGATCGGGCTGCACTTCCTGCAGCCGGTGCCCCAGGTGCCGCTGGTCGAGGTGGTGCGCGGGCTGGCGACCTCGGACGGGGCCTTCAGGGCGGCCACGGACTTCGTACGCCAGCTCGGCAAGACCGGCATCGAGGTCTACGAGTACCCTGGCTACGTCACGACGCGGGTCATCCTGCCGTTCCTGAACGAGGCGATGCACGTGGTGATGGAGGGCGTCGCCACGCCGGAGGCCGTCGACACCTCGATGAAGCTCGGCTACGGGCTGCCGGTCGGGCCGCTCGGGCTGGCCGACCGCATCGGGCTCGACGAGGTGAACCGCTGGATGCAGTACCTCTTCGAAGAGCTCGGCGACCTCAAGTACCGGCCCTGCCCGCTGCTGCGCAAGATGATCCGGGCGGGCCAGCTCGGGGTCAAGAGCGGTCGCGGCTTCTTCGAGTACGAGGAGGACGGCTCGCCGAAGACGGGCGCGAAGGCCTCCTGAGGCCTCCGCGCGAGGCGGCCTGAGCCCGCCCTCGGGGGCGCCGTCCCCGTCCACGGGGGCCGAACGGCTGCCGCGGGTACAATGGCACCATGAAGGTGCTGGTCCTCAACTGCGGCAGCTCCTCGGTCAAGTTCCAGCTCGTCGCGACGGACGAGGCGAGCTGCGCCGACGGCAGCGACCGCGCCATCGCCCGCGGCCTCGTGGAGAACATCGGCGGCACCGCCGTCCTGCGCTACGAGGCCGAGGGCCGCGAGCCGCTGCGCGAGACGGCCGAGATCCTCGAGCACAAGATCGCCGTCGAGCGCGTGGTGGCGCTGCTGACCCGGGAGGGCAGCGGCGTCATCCGGGACCGCGCCGAGATCGAGGCGGTCGGCCACCGCATGGTTCACGGCGGCGAGCACTTCAACGCCTCGGCGCTGATCGACGACGTGGTGCTGCGCGCGATCGAGGACTGCTTCGACCTGGCCCCGCTGCACAACCCGCCGAACGTGAAGGGCTACCGCGCCGCCCGCGACCTGCTGCGCGAGGTTCCCCACGTCGCGGTGTTCGACACTGCCTTCCACCAGACCATGGAGCCGGTGGCCTTCCTCTACGGCCTGCCGTACGTGCTCTACCAGCGCCACGCCATCCGGCGCTACGGCTTCCACGGCACCTCCCACCGTTTCGTCTCGCGCCGGCTGGCCGAGCGGCTCGGGCGGCTCGGCGACCCCGAGCTGCGCGTGATCACCTGCCACCTCGGCAACGGCTGCTCGGCCGCGGCGATCCGCGGCGGCCGCTCGGTCGACACCTCGATGGGATTCACCCCGCTCGAGGGCCTGCTGATGGGCAGCCGCAGCGGCGACATCGACCCGGCGATCCCGCTGTACGTGATGGCCAAGGAGGAGCTGGGGCCCGCCGAGCTCAACGCCCTGCTGAACAAGCACTCCGGGCTGGTCGGCGTGTCCGGGCTCGGCAACGACATGCGGCGGCTGCTCGAGGCCGAGGCGGGCGGCAACGAGCGTGCCAGGCTGGCGATCGACATGTTCTGCTACAGGCTGCGCAAGTACATCGCCTCCTACGTCGGCGCGCTCGGCGGCGCGGATGCGCTGGTCTTCACCGGCGGGATCGGCGAGAACGCCGCGGCGGTGCGTGCCAGGGCCGTCGCCGGGCTGGCCTCGATGGGCATCGCGATCGACCCGGAGCGC
>JBGASI010000236.1:0-7187 GCA_044229815.1 Vicinamibacteria bacterium
CGTAGTCGGCGGGCAGATCGAGCAGCTTCCCGTACAGCACGAGGTCCAGCAGCCAGCCGGCCGCCAGCCAGTAGACGATCGCCGACAGGGCGAGGCTGCGCAGGCGCCGGCGGATGGCGCCGATCGCCAGCGTCTCGATCACATAGGCGAGCGTGACGAGGCCGGCGCCGTCGAGCAGCGCGAGCGAGTCGGACAGCGAGACGACGGTCGTGAGCGCGCCCGCGAGCGGCCCGAGCCAGACGCAGGAGACGAGCGCCGCCGCGCCGCCGAAGAGGAACTCCGGGCCCGCGTCCGGCACGAGGTCGAAGTGGATCCGGTTGAGCAGGAAGCCGACGCCGCCGAGCAGCACCGCGCGCAGGAGCGTCGAACCCAGGACGCCCGTCGCAACTTCCCGAACCCGCTCGCTCAACTCCGACACTCCGCCGCGCGCTGCCTCGCGCACCCTGGCCCGTCTATCTATCTATACGCTCCCCGGCGACCCGCGTCGAAATGGATACCCTTCGTACTTAGTCCGCGCCCCACGGTGGCGTTCATCGACGCACTCAATCCGTTGCGCTCATTAGTGTTACGCCGACAATGCAGTCCCAGTTCGGCTTGAGTGGAGCCCAACGCGAGCCTGGGTGCTACGGCCGACCCTGCTCGCGCGGGCCGAAGCGGCGCAGCCCACGGGCCCTGGCCTGCGCCGCCACCACGTCGCGGCTGCGGGCAGGGCTTTTCGTCACCAGCGAGTCGACCAGCCGGCGGGCCGCCGCGGCCACGTCGTCGACTGCCGAGGCGAAGGCCGCCTCGTTGGCGGCGGAAGGGGCACTGAAGCCGCTCAGCTTGCGCACGAACTGGACGGCCGCGGCCCGGATCTCCTCGTCCGTCGCGGGCGGGGCGAAGTTGAACAGCGGCCGGATGCTGCGGCACATGCGCTTCAGCCGGCGTCGCGGTCGGTGACGGCCCCGAGCGCGCTGCTCGTCACGAGCCGCGCGTACTTGGCGAGGACGCCGCGGGTGTAGCGCGGGACGGGCGGCTGCCAGGCGGCCCGGCGGCGCGCGATCTCGGCCTCGTCGACCTCGAGCTGCAGCAGCCGCCGCTCGGCGTCGATCGTGACGCGGTCGCCCTCCTGCACGAGCGCGATCGTGCCGCCGGCCGCGGCCTCGGGCGCGACGTGGCCGACCACCAGCCCGTAGGTGCCGCCCGAGAAGCGGCCGTCGGTGATCAGGCCGACCGAGTCGCCCAGGCCGGCGCCGATGATGGCCGAGGTCGGCGAGAGCATCTCGCGCATGCCGGGCCCGCCCTTCGGCCCCTCGTAGCGGATGATCACGACGTCGCCGGCCGAGATGCGCCGGCCGAAGATCGCCTGGATGCAGGCCTCCTCCGAGTCGAAGACGCGCGCGGGGCCCGTGATCTTGGGGCTCTTGACGCCCGTGATCTTCGCCACCGCGCCCTCGCTCGCGAGGTTGCCGCGCAGGATCGCGAGGTGGCCCTGGGCGTAGAGCGGCTTCGTCCAGGGCCGGATCACGTCCTGCCCGGCCGACGGCTCGGACGGCACGCCGGCGACCGTCTCGGCGATCGTCCTGCCGGTGATCGTGAGCGCGTCGCCGTGGAGGAGGCCGTGGTCGAGCAGCATCCGCATCACCTGCGGCACGCCCCCGGCCTCGTGGAAGTCGGTGGCGACGTAGCGGCCGGACGGCTTGAGGTCGCACAGCACCGGCACCTTCGCGCGGATCGCCTCGAAGTCGTCGAGCGCCAGCGGGACGCGGGACGCGTGCGCGATCGCCATCAGGTGCAGGACGGCGTTGGTCGAGCCGCCGATCGCCATCACGACCGCGATCGCGTTCTCGAAGGCCTGCCGCGTCAGGATGCGGCGGGCGGTCAGGCCCTGCTCGATCGCCCGCGCCAGCACCCGGCCCGACTCGGCCGTGCTGTCCGCCTTCTCGGCGTCCTCGGCGGCCATCGTCGACGAGCCGGGCAGGCTCATGCCCATCGCCTCGAAGGCCGAGGACATGGTGTTCGCGGTGTACATGCCGCCGCAGGCGCCGGCGCCGGGGATGGCCTTTCGCTCGATCGCGTCGAGCTCGGCCTTGGGCAGCTTGCCGGCCTCGTACTGGCCGAGGGCCTCGAACACGCTGACGACCGTGAGGTCCTTGCCGGCGTGGCAGCCCGGCTTGATCGTGCCGCCGTAGACGAAGATCGCGGGGATGTCGAGCCGCGCGAAGGCGATCATCGCCCCCGGCATGTTCTTGTCGCAGCCGCCGATCGCGAGGACGCCGTCCATCGCCTGCGCCCCGCACACGGTCTCGATCGAGTCGGCGATCACCTCGCGCGAGACGAGCGAGTACTTCATGCCCTCGGTGCCCATCGAGATGCCGTCGCTGACCGTGATCGTGCCGAACAGCTGCGGCATCGCCCCGGCCTCGCGCAGCGCCGCCATGGCGCGCTCCGCGAGCGCGCCGATCCCGACGTTGCAGGGCGTCAGGTTGCTGTGGGCGCTCGCGACGCCGACGATCGGCTTGGCGAAGTCGGCGTCGCCGAAACCGACCGCGCGCAGCATCGAGCGGTTGGGGGCGCGCTCGTCGCCCGCGGTGATGGCCCGGCTGCGGCGCTCGTTCGTCATCTCTGGTCCTCCGGACCGCCCATCATAATCCGGCCGTGCTAACCTCGGGGCCTCGCGGAAATGGGCCAGGTCACGGGGAGGGCCGTCCAGTCGTCGCTGCGCCATCTGAGCGAGCGCTTGGGCGAGGACCGCCTCGCGGGCAAGCTCGCGGCTCGGGGAGACTAGCCGACGTGGCGGAAAGCCCACGCCTGCGAGCACTGCTCTACTACGGTGCGAGCGCCGCGCTCACGATCCTGGTCCTGGCCGCGATCCCGGCCATCCATGGCTTCCCGCTGCGGGTGCCGATTGCCTACAGCGGCGACGGGCTGTTCTTCACCGTGCTCGTGCGCGCGATCAAGGAGGACGGCCTTCTGCACGCCACGCGGATCGGCGCGCCCTTCGGATCCGACATCGTCGACTGGCCGATCGGGATGTGGCTGCCCTGGGGAATCATGGCTGCGCTGATGGCCGCCCTGGACGAGCCGGGCACGGCCATCAACCTCTACTGGTTCGCAACCGTCGTGGCCTCGGGCCTGGGGGCGACCTACGCCCTGCGCAGGCTGCGCGTCCCGCCCGTCCTGGCGTTCGTGCTAGGGATCCTCTACGCCTGCCAGCCGTACACGTTCTACCGCAACGTCCTCCACGTCAACCTGGCGTTTCCACTGGTGCCGCTGCTGGCGCTGCTGTGCCTGCGCGTCGCAGGCACGCGCCCGCAGGACGAGACGCGCGGCGAGCGCGCGCTCACGCTCGCCGCCTGCGCCGCCCAGGGCTTCTGCTACGTCTACTACAGCTTCTTCGCCTGCCTCCTGCTCGTGATCGCCGCGCCGATCGGCTGGCTGCGCACGGGCTCCGCGCGCCTCGCGCGGCGTGCCGCGGCGGCCGTGCTGCTCCTCGCCCTCGGCACGGCGATCACCGTCCTGCCAAGCGTCGTGTACTGGCAGAGGAACGGTACGAACCGCGATCTCGCGTACAAGGCGCCGCAGGAGACCGACCTGTTCGGCCTGAAGCTGCGTCACCTGCTGGCGCCGATCGACGACCACCCGTTCCCGCCGCTGCGGGCGCTTGCAGTGACCATTGAGCGGGCCGGCTTCCCGGGCGAGAACGAGAACACCCAATCGAAGCTCGCCAGCGTCGGCAGCCTCGGCCTCCTCGCGCTGCTGCTGTTCGCGATCGGGCGCGCAGCCGGGCTGCTGCCGCCGCGCGACGAGGAGCTCGACGGCGCCGCCGCGCTCACGCTCGCGACCCTCTTCGTGTCGCTGGTGGGCGGCCTCGCCTCGTTCTTCAGCGTGCTCGTCAGCCCCGAGATCCGCGCCTACAACCGGATCGTGGTCTTCGTCTCGTTCTTCTCGCTGCTCGCCGTCGGCACGCTGCTGTCGCGCGCCGGGAGGACCTGGCCGCGGCTCGCCTGGCTCGGGCCCCGGTCGCGAATGCTGGGGGCCGCCGCCCTGCTCGTGGCGGGACTGCTCGACGAGATCCCGGTCGCTCACCTGGCGCAGCTGCGCGCCGGCAGCGACGCCAGCTTCGCCGAGGATCGGGCGTTCACGCGGGAGATCGAGGCGCGCCTGGCCCCCGGCTCGATGGTCTTCCAGCTGCCGGCGATGACGATCCCGGTCGACCGCACGACCCGGCCACCGATGGTCTACTACGACCCTGGGCGCGCCTACTTGCACTCGCGCACGTTGCGCTGGAGCTGGGGCGCGATCATCGGACGGACTCACGACTGGCAGACGGGCGTCGCGAGCTTCCCGCCCGCAGAGCTGGTCCGGACGCTCGCGGTCGCCGGGTTTTCGGGCGTCTGGCTCGACCGCTACGGCTATGGCGGCGACTATCGACGGCGCTACGACCTGGTCGAGCGGGAGCTGGCCTCGGCGGCCGGCCAGCCGCTGCTGGCCAGCAACGGCGGCCGCTACTCGTTCGTGAGCCTCGACCAGTACCGGCTGCAGCTCGAGGCCGAGCTGGGGTCCGAGCTGCTCCGGCGGCAGCGCGCCCAGATCCTCAGGGACCTCCCGCTGTTGCGCTGGCGGGAGGGCTGCTCGGAGGAGCGCGCGGCCGCGAACGAGTGGTGGCGATCCTGCGGCGCAGCCGCCTGGTTCGTGCTGCGCAACCCGCGCGCCGGCGAGCTGCAGGTGACGCTGAGTGGTCGCTTCCGCAGCGCGGCCCGGCCCGCCGGCTCGCTGCGCGTGGCCGGTGAGGGCTTCAAGGACGAGATCCCGCTCGGCCCGCAGCCGTTCGACTACAAGCGCGTGCTGGTGTTGAGGGGCTCGCAGCGACTGAAGGTCACCCTCGCTCACGCGGGTGGCAGCGCCTGCAGCGAGGGGCCCGGCGGCCCGTCCTGCTTCGAGGTGGGCGGCCTGCAAGCCGACACGCGCCGCCTGCTCAAGGGCGTGCCAGTGAACGAGCACGGGGGCGCGGGCCGGCCATGAAGACCCTGACCGTCGTCTGTCCCGTCTATAACGAGCAGGAGGTGATCGCCTCCTTCCACGCGGAGCTGCGCCGGGTGCTCGACACGCTCTGCGGCTGGAGCGCGACGGTGCTCTACGTGGTCGACCGCTGCGGCGACGACACGCTGGGTGTCCTGCGTCACGCCGCCGCCGCCGATCCCTCGCTGCGCGTGCTCGCGCTCTCGGCGCGCTTCGGCCACCAGATGTCCCTGCTCGCCGGGCTCGACCACTGCGACTCGGACGCCGTGGTGATGATGGACTCCGACCTGCAGCACCCGCCGTCGCTGATCCCGGAGCTGATCGCGGGCTACGAGAGCGGCCACGACATCGTCTTCACCGTGCGCGAGGACAGCCCGGACGTCCCCGCCCTGAAGCGCCTGAGCTCGCGCTGGTTCTACCGGCTGATCAACTCGATCTCGGACACCCCGATCAACGAGAGCGCCGCCGACTTCCGGCTCGTCTCGCGGCGGGTGGTCGAGGTCTTCCAGAAGCAGATCCGCGAACGCAACCAGTTCCTGCGCGGGCTGTTCGGCTGGGTCGGCTTCCCGAGCCTGGCCGTGCGCTTCCAGGTCGGCCGGAGGCCCGCCGGCCGCACGAAGTACTCGGTCCGCCGCATGGTGCGCTTCGGCGTCGACGGCGTCGTCTCGTTCAGCAAGACGCCGCTGCAGGCGGCCGTGTACTTCGGCTTCGCCTTCGGCGCGCTGGGGTTCCTCTACGCGCTCGTCACGCTCGTGCAGTTCCTGCTCTACCGCTCGTTCCCCTCGGGCTGGGCGACGATCATCATCCTGATCTCGATCTTCAGCGGCACGCAGCTCGTGTTCCTCGGCATCCTCGGCGAGTACCTCGCGGCGATCTTCGACGAGGTGAAGGCGCGTCCGCACTACATCGTGGAGGAGCGCGTGAACTTCCCGCCTCAGGCGCGGGCTTGAGCCTCGCGACCTGCCCGGCCGCCAGCGCGAGCGCGCCGTGCATCGTCTGCGGCGCGACGGACGCCCGCCCCTTCCACCCGGGCCTGCTGCGCTGCGGCGCCTGCAGCCACGGCTGGGCCGACATGCAGCTCACGGCCGAGCAGCAGGCCGAGCTGTACCGCCGGGACTACTTCTTCGGCGACGAGTACGTCGACTACGTGAAGGACCGCCCGGTCATCCAGAAGAACTTCCGCGCGCGGCTCGCGGTGCTCGAGCGCTTCCTCGACCCGGCGCGCCACCGGCGCCTGCTCGAGGTGGGCTGCGCGTACGGCTTCTTCCTCGACCTCGTGCGCGGACGCCTGCAGGCGACCGGGATCGACGTCGCCGAGGACGGCGTGCGCTACGCGCGCGAGACGCTCGGCCTCGACGCGATCCGGGGCGACCTGCTCAGCCACAACTTCGGCGAGCGCCGCTTCGACGTCGCCTGCCTGTGGGACACGATCGAGCACCTGTCGCGGCCGGACCTGTTCGTCGAGAGGCTCGCCGCGCTCACGGAGCCCGGCGCCCTGCTGGCGGTGACCACCGGCGACATCGGCAGCCTGAACGCGCGCCTGGCAGGCCGGAACTGGCGGCTCATCCACCCCCCGACCCACCTGCACTACTTCACGCGTGCCTCGCTGGTACGCCTGCTCGACCGCCACGGCTTCGAGGCGGTCTACGACCGCAGTTGCGGCTTCTATCGCGGCGCCGACTTCGCTGCCTATAATCTGCTCGTCCTGCGCTGGAAGCTGCCGCGCCTGTACGCGTTGCTGAAGAAGCTGCGGCTCACCGGCTTCGACTTCTACCTGGACCTGTTCGACATCCGCTACGTCGTCGCGCGACGGCGCTAGCGCGGAGGGGCGATGGCCGACACGGTGCTGGTGACGGGCGCGGGGGGCTTCATCGGCAGCCACCTGGTCGAGGCGCTGGTGCGCGAGGGACGTCGCGTGCGCGCCTTCGTGCGCTACAACGGCCGGGGCGACGCCGGCAACCTGCGCCACCTGGCCGCCGACGTTCGGGAAAGCGTCGAGCTGGTCTTCGGCGACCTGCGCGACGCGAGCGCGGTTCTCGGCGCCGCCCGCGGCGTGGATCTCGTCTACCACCTTGGCGCGCTGATCGGCATCCCCTACTCCTACGTCCACCCGCGCGAGACCGTCGACTCGAACGTGACCGGCACCCTGAACGTGCTCGACGCCGCGCGCGAACGCGGCGTCGCCC
>JBGASI010000237.1:0-7172 GCA_044229815.1 Vicinamibacteria bacterium
CAGCCCGTCCGCGCCTTCGCGGCCTCGCTGCGCGGGCGCGAGATCGACTCCGTCTTCCTCGCCGCGCGCGGCACCTCCGACAACGCGGGCCTCTACCTCAAGTACCTGTGGGGCGCCTACAACGGCCTGCCCGTGGCCCTGGCGACGCCGTCGCTGTTCACGAGCTACGCGCGGCCGCCGCAGCTGCGGCGTTCGCTGGTGGTCGCCGTCTCGCAGTCCGGCCAGTCGCCCGACATCGTGGCCGTGCTCGACGAGGCGCGCCGCCAGGGGGCGCCGACGCTCGCGCTCGTCAACGACATCGGCTCGCCGCTCGCGCTGGCCGCCGACACGGTGATCGACATCTGCGCGGGGCCGGAACTCGCGGTCGCGGCCACCAAGAGCTACACCACCCAGCTGATGGCGATCGCGATGCTGTCGGCGGCGCTGGCGGGCGACGAGGCGCGCTGGGGGGCGCTGGCTGCGCTCCCCGGCCTCGTCGAGCGCGCCCTGGCGCTCGACGAGACGATCGCGGTCCGCGCCGAGCGCTACCGTTTCATGGCCCACTGCGTCGTGCTCGGCCGCGGCTTCGACTACGCGACGGCCTTCGAGTGGGCGCTCAAGCTCAAGGAGCTCGCCTACGTGATCGCCGAGCCCTACTCCTCGGCCGACTTCCAGCACGGGCCGGTGGCGCTGATCGACCGTGGCTTCCCGGTGCTCGCGGTCGCCCCGCGCGGGGCGGTCTTCGACGACACGCTCGCGCTGCTCAAGCGGCTCGTGGAGGAGAAGCACGCGGAGCTGCTGGTGGTGTCGGACGCGGACGAGGCCCTGGGTCTCGCCCACACGCCGCTGCCGCTGCCGGGCGGGGCGCCCGAGTGGGCGACGCCGCTGGTCGCGATCGTGCTGGCGCAGCTGTTCTGCTACCACGTCACGCGGGCCAAGGGCCTCGACACCGAGGCCCCGCGCGGCCTGCGCAAGGTGACGCTGACGCGCTGAGGAAGGGCCGGCCTAGGGCTCGTCGACGAGGCGCAGCAGGTACTGGCCGTACTCGTTGTTGCGCATGCGCTCGCCGACCCGCCGCACCTGCTCGGCGCCGACGTAGCCCATGTTGAGGGCGACCTCCTCCGGGCAGGCGACCTTCTGGTCCTGCCGCTCCTCGATCGCCTGGATGAAGGTCGAGGCCTGCAGCAGCGCCTCGTGCGTGCCGGTGTCGAGCCAGGCCATGCCGCGGCCGAGGACCTCGACGTGCAGCTCGCCCTGCTCGAGGTAGGCGAGGTTCACGTCCGTGATCTCGAGCTCGCCGCGCGGGGAGGGCCGCAGCGAGGCGGCGATGTCGAGCACCCGGTTGTCGTAGAAGTAGAGGCCGGTGACGGCGTAGGGCGAGCGAGGCTTCGACGGCTTCTCCTCCATGCCGATCGCATGCCCGGAGGCGTCGAACTCGACGACGCCGTAGCGCTGCGGGTCGCGCACGCGGTAGGCGAAGACCGTCGCGCCCCGCTCGCGGCGGGCCGCCTTCTGCAGCAGCCGCGCCAGCTCGCTGCCGTGGAAGATGTTGTCGCCGAGCGCGAGCGCCGCGCCCTCCTTGCCGACGAAGTCGCGGCCGATGATGAAGGCCTGGGCGAGGCCCTCGGGCCGCGGCTGCGCCGCGTACTCGAGCCGGATGCCGAACTGCGAGCCGTCCCCGAGCAGGCGCCGGAAGGCGTCCTGCTCGTGCGGCGTCGTGATCACCAGCACGTCGCGGATGCCCGCCAGCATCAGCGTGCACAGCGGGTAGTAGACCATCGGCTTGTCGTAGACCGGGATGAGCTGCTTCGACACCCCGAGCGTGATCGGGTGCAGGCGGGTGCCGGAGCCGCCGGCGAGCAGGATGCCCTTCATGGGCCGGCAGGATACCACCGGCCCCGGCCCGGCCGGGCGGGGCCGGCCGTGGTCAACGGCCGAGGCGTTCGCGTATGCTCGCAGGCGATGAGCCAGCCCGTCGAGGACGCGCGGGACCGCCTGTTCCGCATCGTCCGCGGGGACTTCGCGGTGCGCCGCGGCCACCCGCTGCCCTACGGGGCCTCCGTCCGCCGCGACGGCGTCAACTTCTCGGTGTTCTCCCGGCACGCGACCCAGATGGCGCTCGTGCTGTTCGCTCCCGGCGAGCGCGAGCCGGTGCTCGAGCTGCCGCTCGACGCCCGCTACAACAAGACGGGCGAGGTGTGGCACGTGCTCGTCGAGGGCCTCGACCCCGGGATCGAGTACGGGTTCCGCGCCGACGCGGCGCCGAACGCCGCGCCGTCGGTGCTGCGCTTCGACCGCGCCAGGGTGCTGCTCGACCCCTACGGCAAGGCGGTCGCCGGGCTCGAGCGCTGGGGCGAGGTGGCGGCCGAGAAGGGCCGGCTCGAGGGGCTGCGCTCCCGCGTCGTCGACGAGGAGTTCGACTGGGCCCACGAGCAGCCGCTGCGGGTCCCGCTCGCCGACTCGGTGATCTACGAGATCCACGTGCGCGGCTTCACTCGCCACCCCGGCTCGGGCGTCGCCCACCCCGGCAGCTTCGGCGGCGTCGTCGAGCGCATCCCGTACCTCAAGGAGCTCGGCGTGACGGCGGTCGAGCTGATGCCGGTGACGGAGTTCGAGGAGGGCGACAACCCGCGGCGCAACCTGTTGAGCGGCGAGCCGCTGCGCAACTTCTGGGGCTACCAGCCGGTCTCCTTCTTCGCGCCCAAGGCCTCCTACGCCCGCGACGGCCGGCAGGCCGTGCGCGAGTTCAAGGAGATGGTGAAGGCGCTGCACGAGGCGGGGATCGAGGTGATCCTCGACATGGTGTTCAACCACACCGGCGAGGGCGACGAGCGCGGCGCCACCTTCTGCTGGCGCGGGCTCGACAACCCGACCTACTACATCCTCGAGCCGAGGTCGGGCCGCTACCTCAACTACTCGGGCTGCGGCAACACGCTCAACTGCAACCACCCGGTCGTGCGCTTCCAGATCCTGGCGGCGCTGCGCTACTGGGTGACCGAGATGCACGTGGACGGCTTCCGCTTCGACCTCGCCTCGATCCTCGGCCGCGGTCGCGATGGGGAGGTGCTGCCGAACCCGCCGCTGCTCGAGGCGATCGCCGCCGACCCGGTGATGGCCGACGTGAAGCTGATCGCCGAGGCCTGGGACGCGGCGGGCCTGTACCAGGTCGGCAGCTTCCCGAGCTGGGGCCGCTGGGCCGAGTGGAACGGCCGTTTCCGCGACGAGGTGCGGCGCTTCGTCAAGAGCGATGCGGGGCTGACGCGGCTGCTGGCTGCGCGGCTCTCGGGCAGCCCCGACCTCTACCACGGCAAGGACCGCGCGCCCTGGCACTCGATCAACTTCGTGACCAGCCACGACGGCTTCACGCTCGCCGACCTGGTGTCGTACAACGACAAGCACAACTGGGAGAACGGCGAGGGCAACACCGACGGCCACGGCGACAACCTGTCCTGGAACTGCGGCGCGGAGGGGCCGACGTCCGAGCCGGGCGTGCGCGCGCTGCGCGCCCGCCAGCAGCGCAACTTCCTCGCGCTGCTGCTGCTGTCGCAGGGCGTGCCGATGCTGCTCGGCGGCGACGAGATCGGCCGCTCGCAGGGCGGCAACAACAACGCCTACTGCCAGGACAACGAGACCTCCTGGTTCGACTGGTCCCTGCTCGAGCGCAACGCGGACCTGTTCCGCTTCGCGGCGCGCCTGATCCGCTTCCGCAGGGCGCACCCCTCGCTGCGCCGGCGCACGTTCTTCGAGGACGAGGTGAAGCCGCCCCTGGCCTGGCACGGGGCGAGGCTCGGCCGGCCCGACTGGGACGGCCCGTCGCGCGTCCTCGGGATGCACCTCACCGGCGGCGACGGCGACGAGCCCATCTACCTCTTCGCCAACGCCCACTGGGAGCGCTGCGCCTTCGAGCTGCCGAGGACGCCGCCCGGGATGGCCTGGCGGCGCTTCGTCGACACCAGCCTGCCCCCCGGCTCGGACGCGCAGGAGCCGGGCGACGAGGCGCCGCTGCCCGCCGGCAGGACCTACGCGGCCGGGCCGCGCTCGGTCGTCGTGCTGGTCGCGAGGTAGCGTGCGGGCCGGACCGGGCGCGCTGCCGGCGATCGCGCTCGTCGCCGCGCTGCAGGCGTGCGGCGGCTCGAGCGCCACGCCGGTCCCGTCCCCGACCGCCACGAGCGAACCCGGCTTCTCGACCCTGCGGGCGTCGGGCCAGCGCGTGGTGAACGCGGCGGGCGAGACGGTCCGCCTGCGCGGCGTCAACCTGGGCGGCTGGCTGGTGAAGGAGGGCTACATCCTGCACTTCCCGGGCACGGCCTTCGACTCGCCCTCCGAGATCGACCGCGTGCTGGTCGACCTGGCCGGACCGGTGGCCGGAGAGCAGCTGCTCGAGGAGTGGCGCGAGCAATGGATCACGGAGGCCGACCTGCGCGAGATCCGCGCGCTCGGCTTCAACTCCGTGCGGCTGCCACTGCACCACGCGCTGCTGTGGGACCTCGCCGCGGGCCACCCGCGCGCCGAAGGCTTCGCGTTCCTGGACCGCGTCGTGGACGCCTGCGAGCGGAACCGGCTCTGGCTGTTCCTCGACCTGCACTGCGCCGCGGGCGGCCAGAACGCCGGCAACATCTCCGACAGCGACGGCGTCGCGCGCCTCTACACGGACGCGGCGAACCGGGACGCCACGGTCGCGCTGTGGGAGACGATCGCCGCGCGTTACCGCGAGCGCGGGGCGGTCGTCGGCGGCTACGACCTGCTGAACGAGCCGGTGTGGTCGTCCGGGGCCGAGGTCGACCGCTTCTTCGAGCGTCTGGCGAGGGCCGTGCGCGCCGCCGACCCCGCTCACCTGATCGTCCTCGAGGGCAACACATGGGCCAGCGACTTCTCGATCTTCGGCCCGCCCTTCGCCGACGGCCTCGTCTACAGCTTCCACAAGTACTGGAACGCGAACGACGAGGCCTCCATCGCTCCCTTCGTCGCCTATGCGGCCCGCTGGAACGTGCCGCTGTGGCTGGGCGAGACGGGCGAGAACGACAACGCCTGGTACCGCGCCGCGCTCGAGCTCGTGTCGCGCCACGGCATCGGCTGGTGCTTCTGGCCGTGGAAGAAGATCGCGACCGACAACGACCCGCTGAGCGTCGAGCCGCCGGCCGGCAGCTGGAGCCGGATCACCGACTACCTCGAGGGCAAGGGGCCGCGGCCGACGCCGGAAGAAGCCGCGGCCGCGGTGCGCGCGATGCTGCAGGCCTCGGAGGTGAGCCGCTGCCGCCGCAACGCGGAGGTGATCCGCGTGCTGCAGGCCTACTGAGCCGGCGGGCGCTGCGCCGCGCAGGCGCGCTCGCGGCAAGGGCCGTTGCGGGGCAGTCTCCGGGCGCGGTTCCTGCAGATACCGCCCGGGGCCGGGTCCGGCCACCGGCTCCGTGCGCTGGGCGAGACGGATGCGGCCGCGACGACCGGGAGGACCAGCGATGAAGACGATCTGCGCCATGTTGCTGCTGCTCGTCGGCCTGACCGCGGGCACCGCGCGGCCCCAGGAGGCGCCGAAGACGCGCGAGAGGGCCGTCGCGTCGGCGCCCCAGTTCCCGTCCGGCACCGACGTGGTCCGCCTCGACCTCGTCGTGCGCGCGAAGGACGGCACACCGATCACCGACCTGCGCGCGGACGAGATCCAGGTGCTCGAAGAGAAGCAGCCCTGCGCCGTCTCGTCGTTCCGCCTGGTGCAGGCCGAGCCGGCCGCGGTGAGCGTGGCCGCGCCGGGCGCGGGCGTTTCGCCGGCCGACGTGGTCGCGCCGGCTCCGCCGGCCCCCGCGCCGCAACCCGAGAGCGACCTGCCGGCGAGCGTCGTCGTGCTCGTCTTCGATTCGCTCGGGCTCGACTCGGCCGTGCGCGCGCGGCAGGCCGCGCTCGACATGCTGGCGCACCCCTTCCCGGCGGGCACCTGGTTCACCGTCCTCAAGGTCGGCTACGGGCTCCAGGTGCTGCAGCCGCTCACGACGGACGCCTCGACCCTGACACCGGCCATCCGCCTGGCGACGGTCGGCGCCGAGCGCTCCGTGGAGGCCGCGTCCCGGCCGGGGTACGAGAACGCCACGGACGAGGCGCTCTCGGCCCTGCTCGCGAGCGGCGGGGGCGGGGCGCTCGAAGCCACGAGCGCCGAGGCGGCGATGGCGGCGGCCCAGGCGCAGATGCTGGTCCTCGCCGACGCGGTGCAGCGCGAGCAGCGCGGCTACGGCGTCTTCTACCCTTTCCTGGCGCTCGCGCGCACGCTCGGCAACCTGCAGGGGCGCAAGACCGTGCTCCTCTTCTCGGAAGGTCTGCAAGTCTCCGCGGAGACCTGGGAGCTGATGAACGCCGCGATCAGCGAGCTCAACCGCGCGAACGCGACGGTCTACGCCTTCGACGCGCGCGGGCTCACCCTGGATTCCCCGTCCGGGCTGACGCGCAAGGCGATCGCCGCCGGCGCGATGGGCTCCCGGCGGGCGACGAGCATCGGCTCCACGTCACGCAACGGCGTGCGGGCGGCGGAGATGGGGTTCGAGGCGACGTTCATGAACGCGCAGGGCAACCTGCAGGACCTCGCCGACAGCACCGGCGGCCTCCTGGTCGCGAACACGAACGACCTGCGTCCGGGCCTGGCGCGCGTCGCCGCCGACCTGCGCTCGTACTACGAGATCGCCTACGTGCCGCCGAACCCCGCGCAGGACGGGCGCTGGCGCTCGATCAAGGTCCGGGTGACGCGTCCCGGTGTCCAGGTGCGCGCGCGCCAGGGCTACTACGCGATGCCGCCGGGCAAGCCGGTGGTGCGGCCCTCGGAGCTGCCGCTGGTGGCGGCGCTCGAGCAGCAGCCGCTCCCGCGCGCGCTGGATCTGCGGGCGGCGACGATCCCGATCGCGGGTTCGGGCGCGGACAGGGAGACCGTGGTGCTGGCCGAGGTCCCGATCGGCGCGGCGCGCTTCGATCTGCGCGACTCGCCGCAGGGCCAGCTCGCGCACGCGCGGCTGTCGCTGCTGGGCCTCGTGCGGGACGGCAAGGGCCGCCTGGTCACCAAGCTCGCCCACGACAAGCCGTTCGATGTCCCCGCCGGCGAGGTGGCGGCCCTGCGTCGGCAGATGCTGGTGCTGCGCCGGACGCTCACGCTGCCGCCGGGCCGCTACACGCTCGAGATCGCCACGATCGACCGGGCGTCGGGCAGACTCGGCGCGCGC
>JBGASI010000238.1:0-7157 GCA_044229815.1 Vicinamibacteria bacterium
GAGGGCACGCTGTCGCGCCACTCGAGGCCGTAGCGGTAGACGCCGGAGGACGCGAGCACCGGGTCCCACGGCCTCCAGTGCGGCACGAGCGCCGCCGTGGCGATCGCGACGACCGCCGCGGCAAGGCCCGCCAGGCGCGCCCCGTGCCGGGACGCAAGCGCCCACGCCCCGCCCGCGAGCAGCAGGCCGGCGAACACCAGGTAGACCGGCTGCAGGCCGAGGCGCGGCACCAGCCACAGCTGCGCGGCCAGGGCGCCGGCGATCGCACCCGCGGTGTTGGCCGCGAGCAGCCGGCCGGCGTCGCCCTGCGCGGAGCCGGCGCGCGAGCGGGCCAGGTGCAGCAGCAGCGGCAGCGTGAGGCCGAGCGCGCCGGTGACCGGCAGCAGCACGAGCAGGCACAGGCCGAGGGCCGCGGCCTGGTGCGCCGCGAAGGAGACGGGCAGCAGGCCGAGCAGCGCGAGCCACGCGATGGGCAGCCGGCCGATCAGCCACTCTCCCGCGAGCGCCGCGAGGCCGGCGGCCACGAACCAGGCGCCGATGGCGCGCAGGGGCAGCGTGATCCGCTCCCGCCAGCGCGCGTAGACGAGCGTGCCCGCGAGGAGGCCGAGCAGCACCGCGAGCAGCATCGCGTCGAACGCGTAGACCGAGGCGCCGATCACCAGGGAGAGCGAGCGGGTCCACAGCACCTCGAGCCCGAAAGTGGCCGCGCCCGAGGCGGCGGCGAGCGCGGGGCCGGACCAGTCGGCCACGCCCTCGCCTGCCGGGGGCTGCGGCAGGGCGGGTGCCGCGGTCCCGCGCGACCAGCGCAGCGCGAGGCCGCCCACGCACAGGCTCGTCGCGGCGGCCAGCACCAGCGTCAGGCGCACGCCGAACGCGGGCAGCAGCAGGAAGGACGCGAGCGCGACGCCGAGCACGCCACCGGCGGTGTTGAGCCGGTAGAGCCGGCCGAAGCCCTCGCGCGGGTCGGCGCCCGCCCGCTCCAGGAAGGCGACCGCCAGCGGCACCGTGGCCCCGAGCAGCGCGGTCGGCGGCAGCAGCACGAGGGCCGACAGCGCCAGCCGCCCTCCGGCCTCGACCGCGCCGCCGATGCCGACGAGCCCCGCCAGGGCGGCGTAGGCCCAGGGCAGCGCGCGCAGGAGCGGCAGGGTCAGAAGCGCGCTCGCGCCCGCCGCGAGCTCCACGCGCGCGTAGGCGCGCAGCGGATCGAGGCTCGGGCGGCGCGCGGCGAGCGCGCTCCCGAGCGCCAGCCCGCCCATGAAGACGGCCAGCACCAGCGCCACCGCCTGCGAACTGCTGCCGAAGACGAGGCCGAGCGAGCGCACCCAGAGCGTCTCGTACACCAGGGCGGCGGCGCCGGACGCGGCCACCAGCCACGGCAGGAGCCGCGCGACGCGGGAGGGACCGGCCTCGTTCGTCGTCATGATGGACGGGCCAATCTAGCAGACAACCGCCGCTCGTTCGCGCGAGGTCGGCTAGAATCGGGTCTTCCCATGTCGACTCCCGACGCCGACCCGCGCGCGGCCCTCGCCGCCGCCCTCGACCGGCTGGTGCCCGCCGACGCGGCGGAGGCCGCGGACCGCGAGAGGATCGCCGCCTTCGTGGCCAGCCACCCTGCGCCCTTCGATCGCGCGATCGCCGAGGGACACCTGACCGGCAGCGCGATCACGGTCTCGGCCGACGGGACGCACGTGCTGCTGCTGCACCATCGCAAGCTCGACCGCTGGCTGCAGCCGGGCGGCCACGCCGAGCCCGGCGAGCACGACGGCCAGGTGGTCGCCCTGCGCGAGGCGCTCGAGGAGACGGGCATCCAGGGCCTGCGGCTGCACGCGACGGCGCCGCGGCCCTTCGACGTGGACGTGCACGAGATCCCGGCGCGCGCCGGGGAACCGGCCCACGAGCACCTCGACCTGCGTTACCTGGTCGCGGCCCCCGAGGGCGCGAGCATCTCACCGCAGCTCGAGGAGGCGCACGCCGTCCGCTGGGTGCCCTGGGACGAGGTCGACGCGCTCTCGCCGGACCACGGCCTGCGCCGTGCTCTCGAGAAGGCCCGCTCGCTCGTGTCCCCCGGGGCCTGAGACCGGCCGGGCTCAGTCGGCCGCGGCCTCCAGCACGGCCTGCACGGCCGAGGTGATGCCGGAGCCGGCGGCCGAGGGCTCGATCACCTGTTTGATGCCCGCCTCGTCGGCGCGCTCGCCGAGGTCGATCGTCTCCGCGGCCGGCCCGACCGCCCCGTCGCGGGCGCGGACGACGCGCACGACGGGCCGGCTCCAGCGCTCGGGACCGGCGCCCCCGCGCTCCACGACCGCCCAGCTACCGTCGACCAGCTCGAGCAGCGTGCCCGCGGGATAGAGCCCCACGGCCCGCGCGAAGAGCGCGACGAGGTCGGCGTCGAAGCGCCCGCCGCGCCCGGCCCACAGCCGGGCCAGCGCGGTCGCCGGGGCGACCGAGCGGTCGAGTGTCCCGTGCCGCGGCGCGACGAGGAGGTCGTACTGGTCCGCGACGTGCAGGATCCGGGCGAACAGGCTCGTCGCGCGGCCTCGCTGCGACCCGGGACGCTCGCCGTCGTGGTGCTCGAGCACGGCCCGCAGCCGGCGCAGCTTCGCCTCGCCGAAGCCGCGCTGCCGCATCAGCAGCCGGGCTCCGGCGAGCGCGTGGCCGATCGGGTCCTGCGAGGTGAGATAGCCGACGTCGTGCAGCAGGGCGGCGACGCCGAGGTCGCTCAGCTGCGCCTCGCTCAAGCCCAGCTCCCGGCCGAGCAGCAGCGACAGCTGGCACACGGAGAGCAGGTGCCGCTCGCTCGCACCGAAGCGCCCGGCGAACGGCGCCACCGCTGCCCGCTCGGGGCGCCGGGCCAGGCTCTCGACGAGGTCGATCACCACGCGGCGAATGGGCAGCGGGTTCGGCATCCAGCCGGCCGCCACACGGCCCAGCGCGTCCCGGACGGCGGCCTCCGCCCGGGCGAGGATCTCGGCGTGCGTCTTGGGCCCCTGCTGTTCCTCGTCCCCACCGAGGCGGAAGCGCCAGCGACCCGAGAGCTCGAGGTCGCCGACCGCTGCCAGCCGCGCGCGCAGCGCTGCCGCCGGCTGCTCGGCAGGGGCAGGTCCCGAAAGCTCGAGCGCCAGGAGCTTGACGCGGTCGGGCGGCAGCCGGTGGTGGATCGACAGGCCGCCGATCTGGTGGCGCGCGAACTCGGCCGAGAGCTGGTCGACCACCACCTGCTCCAGGGGGCGGACGCGCAGCCGCACGTCGTTCACGTAAGCCTGGTCCTCCACGAGCATCAGGTGGACGACACCGAGCCGCTCCACCAGGGCGCCGATCACTTCGCCGAGCTCGGCCGCCGGCCCGGCCAGCGCGTCGTTGTCGAGAGCGTACAGCCGCGCCGCGCGCAGGAGGCCGTTGAGCAGGAAGACGAGGCGGTGCCCCTCGCCGCGGACGTGCGCGGCGACCTCGCGATCCTCGTGCGGCCCCCCGTCGCGCAGCGCCAGCTCCAGCCGCTCCTGCAGGATGTCGAGGCTGCTCATGGCGTCGCCTGCGGGCCGTTCGCCGCGCGATCCTGCACCAGCTGGAGGATCCACGGTCGCGCCTCGGCCGCGGCCGCGGAGAGCGCCAGCCTCAGCAGGTGCGTGGCCTCGTCGCCGGGCACCTGCGCGACGGCCGTCGCCGCCCCGACCTGCTCGGCGACCGAGCCCGGCAGCCGGCGCCGGAAGAACCGCCCGTGGGGTGTCAGGGCCGGCGTCCAGCGCTCGAGGCCGGCCTCGCCTTCGAGCCGCCCGACGACGCGGGCGAGTTCACGGACCTCACTCAGGTCCCGCACCTCGGTGTGCAACAGGGCGACCAGCGCCTTGACGAAGCGCCGGTCGCGCGAGCGCTCGACGAGGGCCAGCAGGCGCCGGCGGTGCTCGCCGGTGGTGTGCCTGACGGCCTCGACGAGCGCGTGACCGATGACACTCGAGTGCGCGGTGCGTTCGAGGTGCCACAGCGCCTCCTCGCGCACCTCCGGGTCGCGGTGGCCGCACTGGCGCGCGACGAAGGGGGCGATCTCCTCTCCCTCCAGCCTGGCGATCGAGCGCAGGAAGTCGGCGGCCGTGCGGCCCTGCGCGCTGCCGAACTGCTCCCGCAGCAGCGCGCCGCGACGCCGGCCGTAGTGCTCGAGCAGCTGCCGCCCGATGGCCCGGCTCGACGGGCGGTCCTCGACGGCGAGGGCCGCGGCGACCGCGGTGAGCGGGTCGGAGCACACCACGTCCAGGACCTCGACCAGCTCGCCGCGGAGCACGGTGTCGCCCGAGGGCACGCTGTGGACGAGACGCCGCACCGAGCGGTCGGAGCCGCAGGACACGAGAAGCGCGACGGCGCCCGCGTGCCGCTCGGGGTCCCAGGGCGCGTTGGAGCGCGAGAGTCGCTGCAGCGCCCGCACGAAGCGCAGCAGCGCCGGCAGGTTGCTCGCCGAGAGCAGGAAGTCGCGGACCTCCTCGCACAGGTGGCACACCTCGGACAGGCGCAGCTCCTCGGCGGGGTCCTCGAGCGCGAGGGTCATCCCCTCGAGCAGCGCCAGGGCGTCGTCCGCCAGCCGGCCCGGAGCGACTTCCGCCCGCAGCTCGCCGAGCTGCCTCGGCTCGAGCTCCAGGCGCTCCGGAGCGACCGTGACGGCCGCATCCGTCACCGGAGGGTCGACGTCCTCGGGCAGGTAGGGTCGAGGCTCTCTCGCCCGGGGCACGAGCGCGGGGTCCGCGAGGCCGCCCTCGGGAGTCAGTCCCTCGACGGCCACCACGTCGAGCCCGGGCAGTCCCGCTTTCCACAAAAGGGTGACCGTGTCGTCCTCGTGCTGGTGGATGCCGGTGTAGCGAACGGAGAGGATCTCCAGCAGGCGGGCCAGCTGGTCCGCATCGAAGCCCTGGCGGAACACGAGGGCGCGCACACCGTCGCGGTAGAGGCGGAAGGCGAGACTGCGCTCGCGGTCCCAGTCGAGGTACACCCGGCGCCCGTCGAAGAAGATCTCGAACGGGGCGATCTCGAGCCGCAATTGCGGCTCGGCCGCGAGGGTCGAGGCGAGGGCCTCGAGGAGCGTCGCGAGCGCACGGCGGACCGTGTCGTTGCGGATGTCGTAGAGCAGGAACGAACGACCGGTGGTGGCGAGCTGCCCAAGCAGGGACGCCACCTGGCGGTGGCGTGCCGACAGCGCCTCGGCGCGCGGCGGGGCCGCCGGGCGCGTCTCGGCTGGCGGCGCCGCCGCGGACGGGGACACGAGTTCTGCGGCCTGGCCCATGCCGAACGCGCTCCTGCGCTCCTGTCAAGCAAAGTCCGGGCCGGGCGACGAGGTGAGCCGCGGATTGGACGGGACGGTGTTTCGGTGGACGCCCTGGGTGGAAATGCCTCGCCGACCGGGAAATAGGCCCGACGGCGAGGCGGTGTTTCACCCGGCCGGGACGGGCCGGGGAGCGGCCGAGCGCTCGGGTGTCTCGCGGTCCTAGCGCCGCGGCGCCGTCGCGACGGCGGCCACGAAGCAGGCGAAGGCGACGGCGATGAACACGAGCGGCGCGGGGAACCAGTAGCGCAGCGCCACCGCCGTCAGGATCCCGAAGATGCCGGCGTAGGCGGTCGCCGCCTGGCGCAGCAGGCCGGGCGCAGACGGCGCGTGGCGCAGTTGCAGCAGGCCGACGAGGCCGAGGCCGCAGGAGAGCAGCGAGAACGCGAGGCTGAAGCCGGCCAGCAGGTCCATCATCGAGCGCACGAAGCCCAGGCCGAAGTCCTGGCGATAGCCCCGCATCAGCGACAGCAGCTGGCGCTCGCTGTCGTTCTCCCCCTGCCCCGTCACCATCCCGTAGTGCCCGAGCAGGTGCACGAGGGACATCACGATCAGCACCCAGCAGCCCACGGCGAAGAAGCGGCGGGTCATGGCCTCCCCCCCTGCGGCGCGGGCGCCGTGCGCAGCGGCCCGCGCCAGCCCACGGCCCGGCCCTGCAGCGCCGCGAGCAGCGAGCGCAGCAGCACCACGTACATCAGCTGGCGATAGTAGAAGCGCTGGAACACGAAGGCGGCCAGCAGGCTCCAGTCCTCGTCCTTCTCCAGGGCGAAGGCGAGCACGCCCGTCAGGAAGTCGATCACCATGAAGGCCACGAAGAACACGGCCGCGCGCGTCACGTCCTCGGCCGTCCACAGCTCGGGGAAGTGGGAGATGTGCAGCCGCGAGAGCCCGAACAGCGCCAGCGAGCCCAGGAAGAGCAGGTCGATCAGCGGCGAGAAGACGGGCAGCAGGATCTGGAACAGCAGGATGTTCGGGAGTGCCACCAGGCCGAGTGTACCGAAACGGGGCCGCAGCAGCGTGTCCCGGTGCTTCCAGACGGCCTGCAGCGTGCCGAAGGTCCAGCGGAAGCGCTGCGACACCAGGGTCCTCGCGTCCTCGGGAGCCTGGGTCCAGCCGATCGCGCCGGCCTCGTAGCGGATCTTCCAGCCGCGCCGGCGCACCGCGATCGTCAGGTCGGCGTCCTCCGCGACCGTGTCCGGGGTCAGCCCGCCGACCTCGCGCAGGACGGCGGCGCGCCAGGAGCCGAGCGCGCCCGGCACGACGGTGATGCAGTTGAGCAGGTCGAACGCGCGCTTCTCGAGGTTCTGGCTGGTGACGTACTCGAGCGCCTGCCAGCGGGTGATCCAGCGGTCGCGGTTGGCGACCTTCACGTTGCCGGCGACGGCGCCGACCCTCTCGTCGGCGAAGTGCCGCACGAGCCGCGTGATCGCGGCGGGGTCGACGGCGGTGTCGGCGTCGATCGTCACCACGATCGAGCCCTGCGCGAGCCCCAGCGCGTGGTTGAGCGCCGCCGCCTTGCCGCGGTTCGGCTGGCGCACGAGCCGCAGGCGCGGGTCGCCGGCCGCCGCCGCGAGCGCCCGCTCGGCTGTCGCGTCCTGGGAGCCGTCGTCGACGACGATCAGCTCGAGCTCCGGGTAGTCGCTCGCGAGCGCGGAGCGCACCGTGTCGGCGATCGCGTCCTGCTCGTCGTGGGCCGGCACCAGCACGCTGACGAGCGGCCGCGCGTCGCTCTGCGGCGGGTGGCGGCGCAGCGCCTTCTCCACGAGGGCGAGCAGCCCGACGCCGAGGGCCCGGGCCGTGACCAGGCCGATGCCCGCGAGGAACACCGAGGCGATCCCGAGCCGCGTCCAGTGGT
>JBGASI010000239.1:0-7144 GCA_044229815.1 Vicinamibacteria bacterium
CCGGCCGCCCTCCTGCCAGAAGACCAGCTCGCGCCCGCCCTCGACGCCGTTCCCGCCGATGCGGCTGACCTCTCCGGTGATGAGCTTCGAGACGTCCTGGCCGTCGTAGTGGCGGTTCGGCAGGGTCGCGCCGGCCAGCGCCACGAGGCTGGGAAAGAGGTCGAGCGTGCTGACCGGTTCGGCGACGACCCGGCCCGCCTGGATCCGGGCCGGCCAGCGCATGAGGCCGGGCACCCGGACCCCGCCCTCCTCGCAGGAGCCCTTGCCGCCGCTGAGGGGGCCCGCCGAGCCCCCGGCACCGGCCGCCTTCGTCGGCGGGCCGTTGTCGCTCGTGAAGATGACGAGCGTGTTCCGGTCGACGCCCAGGTCCTTGAGGCCCTTCATCAGCTCGCCGGTCCAGTGGTCGAGCTGCTCGACGGTGTCCCCGTACGTCCCGCCCGCGGACTTGCCGGCGAACTCCGGGGCCGGGGAGTTCGGCAGGTGCGGGTCGCGGTGCGCCAGGTACAGGAAGAAGCGCCTGGCCGGATCGACGCCGGCCACGAACTTCAGGGCGTACTCCACGTAGCGGCGCGCCAGTTGGTCGGGGCCCACCGTGTCCTTCGTCGGCGCGTCCGCGCTGTAGAAGTCGGCCTCGTCCTCGCCCGCCGGGACGCCGTAGTAGTAGTCGAAGCCGTAGTGGGTCGGCATGTCGGACGGCACCCAGCCCAGGTGCCACTTGCCCACCATGCCGGTGGCGTAGCCGCGGTCCTTCAGCGCCTGTGCCAGCACGACCTCGTCGTCGTGGAGACGGTCGGGTGGATTCCACGGGATGCCCGTGCGCGGCGGCCAGCGACCGGTCATCAAAGCGGCGCGCGACGGCGCACAGATCGGGGCCGCGACGTAGAAGCTGGTGAAGCGCGCTCCCTCTGAAGCGATGCGGTCGAGGTTCGGCGTCTTGACCCTCGCCTGGCCGTAGCTGCCGAGGTCGCCCCAGCCCATGTCGTCGGCCAGGATCAGCACGATGTTCGGCGGCCCCAGGTCGGCGGGCGGCGGGCCCGTCGGCGTGGGCGACGGCCCGACCGGTCCCGCCGGGCTGCCCGAGCCTCCGCCGCCGCAGGCCGGCGCGAGCAGCGCCAGCCACAGGAGCGACGGTCGCAGGGAACAGCCGAGGCGCTTCATGACAAGAGGCCATCCTACACGAACGCCCGCGGCTGCCGAACCCCCGCCGGCCGGGTCGTTGACGGCCCGGCGGCGCCCGTCTAGACTCCGCGGGCCCTCCACGCCGCGTGGGACGGCGCCAGAACAGGATCCGCATGCGCTTCTCCCCCTCGACGGCCATCCTCCTCAGCGCCGTGCTCGGCTCCGCCTGCGGCGGCGGCGGTTCGCCGTCGGCCCCTCCCCCGGCGCCGACACCCACGCCGCCACCCGCCGCCCGGAGGCCGAACATCGTCCTGGTCGTCGCCGACGACCTCGACGTGCCGACGGCGAGCGAGCTGCCGCGCCTGCCGGACCTGGTCGCGAACCGCGGCATCACGTTCACGCGCGCCTTCGTGGCGCAGTCGCTGTGCGCCCCCTCGCGCGCCTCGATCTTCACCGGCCAGTACAGCCACAACCACGGCGTGATCGGCAACGAGCCCCCGGACCAGGGTTTCGTGGCGTTCCGCCGCCACGAGGGGCAGACGCTCGCCACCTGGCTGAAGGCGGCCGGCTACCGCACGTCGCTAGTGGGCAAGTACATCAACGGCTACCCGTTCGGGGCGGGCGAGGCCTACGTCCCCCCGGGCTGGGACGACTGGTTCGGCCACCTCGTGGCCACCGAAGACGGCCGGTACTACGACTACTGGGTGAACGACAACGGGAACGTGGTCCGTCGCGGTTCACAGCCGGAGGACTACGCCGTCGACGTGGAGGCGCAGCGCGCCGTCGCGTTCGTCCGGGCCGCGGCGGGCCGACCCGAGCCGCTCTTCCTCTACCTGGCTCCCGAGGCGCCCCACACGCCGTGGCTCTACGCCGCCCGTTTCGGCGCGGAGTTCCGCTACTCCCTCGCGCCCCGGGTGCCCTCGTTCAACGAGTACGACGTCTCCCAGAAGCCCTCCTGGGTCCGCCAGACCCCGCTGCTGACCGACGCGGACATCGACGAGGCCGACAAGATCCAGCGTTTCCGCCTGCGCTGCATGAGGGCGGTCGAGGACGAGATCGACGCGGTCATCCAGGCCCTGGCGGAGACCGGGCGCATCGACAACACCTACATCCTCTTCACCTCGGACAACGGCCTCCTGATGGGCCAGCACCGCCAGGTCGGTCGCAAGGGCGGCCCCTACGAGGAGTCGGCCGGCGTCCCCCTGATGGTGCGGGGACCGGGCGTACGGGCGGCGAGCGTCGACGAGCCCGTCCTCAACGTCGACCTGGCCCCCACCCTGCTCGAGCTGGCCGGCGCGGCCATCCCGGGAAGCGTGGACGGGCGCTCGCTGGTGCCGTTCCTGCGCGGGCAGGCGCCCCCGGCCTGGCGCAGCAACCTGCTGTTCGAGAACTACGGCGCGGGCCCCACGTACTCGCTGCGCACGCCGGACTTCATGTACAACCACCAGGACACGGAGGAGTTCGAGCTGTACGACATGCGGGCCGACCGCTACCAGCTGCGCAACCTCTCCCGCAAGGCGGACCCCGCGCTGCTGCAGGCGTTCGAGCAGGAGATCAAGACGCAGCTCGCCTGCCGCGGCGCGTCCTGCCGCTAGCCCGCCGGGGGCCCGCGCGGCCCCCGGTCCCGCTCCGTCCGGAAGTGGTATCGTCCCTCTCGCGGCCGCTCCCGCGGCCGTGACCGCATGCGAAAGGACACTCCCGTGACCAGCGACTTCGGCTTCAGCGGCATCCGCCAGGTTCCCTCGCCGGTGAACGAACCGGTCAAGGCCTACGCCCCGGGCTCTCCGGAGAAGAAGGAGCTCAAGGCCCGCCTCGCCGCGATGGCGGGCGAACGGCTCGAGATCCCGCTGGTGATCGGCGGCCGCGAGGTGCGCAGCGGCGAGCGCGCGCAGGCCGTGATGCCGCACGACCACGCCCACGTCCTCGCCGACTGGCACAAGGCCTCGAAGGAGCACGTCGGCCAGGCGATCGCGGCGGCCGCCGCCGCGCGACGGGAGTGGGCGAGCTGGCCGTGGGAAGACCGCGTCGGCGTGTTCCTGAAGGCCGCGGAGCTCCTCGCGACCAGCTGGCGCGCGACGCTCAACGCCGCGACGATGCTCGGCCAGTCGAAGACGGCCTTCCAGGCCGAGATCGACTCGGCGGCGGAGCTGGTCGACTTCTGGCGCTTCAACCCCTACTTCGCCCAGGAGCTGTACCGCGAGCAGCCGCTGTCCAGCTCCGCGACGTGGAACCAGCTCGACTACCGCCCGCTCGAGGGCTTCGTCTACGCGGTGACGCCCTTCAACTTCACGTCGATCGCCGGCAACCTGCCGACGGCGCCCGCCCTGATGGGCAACACGGTCGTCTGGAAGCCGGCCTCGTCGGCGATCCCGAGCGCCTGGTACATCCTGAAGCTGCTCGAGGCCGCGGGCCTGCCGCCCGGCGTCGTCAACTTCGTCCCCGGCAACGGCGCCGCGGTCTCCGACGTGGCGCTCAACCACCGCGACCTCGCCGGCGTGCACTTCACCGGCTCGACCGAGGTCTTCAACTCGATGTGGAGGACGATCGGGGCCGGCATGGAGCGCTACCGCTCCTACCCGCGCATCGTCGGCGAGACCGGCGGCAAGGACTTCATCGTCGCGCACGCCTCGGCGGACCCGCAGGCGCTCGCGGTGGCCGTGGTGCGCGGCGCGTTCGAGTACCAGGGCCAGAAGTGCTCGGCGGCCAGCCGGATCTACGTGCCGCGCTCGCTCTGGAGCGACGTGCGTGACCGGATCGTGGCGATGATCGGCGAGATCCGGATGGGCGACGTCTGCGACTTCCGCAGCTTCATGGGCGCCGTGATCGACCGCAAGGCGTTCGACTCGATCAGCGGCTACCTGGCCGACGCCAAGCGCAACGCGAAGATCCTCGCCGGCGGCGGCGCCCGCGGCGAGACCGGCTACTTCGTCGAGCCGACGCTCGTCGAGGCGCCGGATCCGGGCTATCGGCTGCTGTGCGAGGAGATCTTCGGCCCGGTCGTGACGGCGTGCGTCTACGACGAGGCGCAGTGGGAGGAGACGCTGCGCGTGGTCGACGCGACCTCGCCGTACGCGCTCACCGGCGCCGTCTTCGCGAACGACCGCGCCGCCGTGCGCCAGGCCGCAGCGGCCCTGCGCGGCTGCGCCGGCAACTTCTACGTCAACGACAAGCCGACCGGGGCCGTCGTCGGCCAGCAGCCCTTCGGAGGCGCCCGTTCCTCCGGGACCAACGACAAGGCCGGTTCGAAGCTGAACCTGGTCCGCTGGGTAAGCGCGCGCGCGGTGAAGGAGACCTTCGCTCCCCCGCTCGACTACCGCTACCCGTTCATGGCCGAGGAGTAACCCCGGGACCGCGTGCGCGGCCGCCGTTCTAGAACCATGCGGGCCGGCAGATGCCGCGGTACGAGCCCACGCCGCGGCGCATGTGGCCGCTCGCGAGCAGGATGTCGTACTGTTCGGAGTACTGGTTCGTGTTCTTGACCGCCAGCTCCTCGCCGTCCCAGTAGGAGCAGATGCCCTGCGCCGCCAGCTGGTTCTGCACCTGCTTCACGTAGCCGTTGACGTTCTTCACGTAGTAGCAGTTCGCGCAGACCTTGTTGTCGAGGTCGAAGAGGTCGGGACGGCTCTTCGTCACCGCCGTCAGGGCCGTGTCGACCGGCCCGTACAGCAGCGCGCTCTCGTCCGTGCAGGACGGGCTCGCCGGGTTGGACGGGGGCAGGCTGCAACTCGAACCGGCCGGCGGCTCCGTCGTCGGCTCCGGCGTCGGCGAAGGCACCGGGGTCGGTGTGGGCTTGGGCGTGGGCGCGGGGGTCGGCAGGATCACCGGGATGGCGATCGGCGCGGCGGTGGGGCTCGCCGACGGGGTCGGCTGGGTCGGCGTCAACTCGCTGATCGCCTGGCAGCCCGTAAACGCCAGGGCGAACGGCACGGCCACGGCGACGACGACTAGGCTCCGGCGCATGCAGGCCTCCCGCATCTAGAGGTTACATGAGCACTTTAGGCCTAAGTGCTTCCGGAGTCAACATTTTTCGACTTCCCGTCGAAAAGGGGCCGGCCGACGGCCTAGAACTCGCTGGCCAGCCGCTCGAGGAAGAAGCCCACGTCCGTGACCAGGCCGATGGCCTGCATGGTCCCCCGGTTCGAGAGCTTGACCGGCACCGACTCGGTCATGTCGACGCAGACCGTCCGCACCCGCGCGGGCAGCAGGTTCCCGACCGCGATCGAGTGCAGGGCCGAGGCGAGCATCAGGCACACGCCCGCGCCCTTCAACTGCTCGACGTAGGCCTTCTGCGCCAGGATCGTGTCGGTGATCGTGTCCTTGAGCGGACCGTCGTCGCGGATCGAGCCGGCGAGCACGAAGGGCACGCCGCGCTTCACGGCCTCGTACATGACGCCCGACGTGACGAGGCCCGACTCGACCGCGGCCCGGACGCCGCCCCGGCGGTTCACGGCGTTGATCGCCAGCAGGTGGTGCCGGCTGCCGCCCTCGACAGCCCGGCCGCTCATCTGGCACACACCCAGGCTCGTCTTGAGGATCGCCTTCTCGAGGTCGTGCACCGCGAAGGCGTTCCCGGTCAGGATCACGTCGATCCAGCCTTCCCGCACCAGCCGGCCGAGGTGCAGGTCGCCGCCCGAGTGGACGATCGCCGGCCCGGCCACCACGACGATCTTCTCCCCCGCCTCCCGGGCCCGGCGCATCTCGCGCGCGGTGCCCGCGACCGCGATCGTCTTGTTCACCTCCGCCGAGACGTCGTTCGTCATGAAGCCGAACACCGAGTAGTCGCGGCTGCGCTCGGGCGGCCGCACCCTTATGCCCGGCCCGCGCAGGGCGACCGGCTCGCCTGCCTTCACCTGCCCCTGCTTGACGCAGAAGGGCGCGCCGCCGCGGAGCACGAGCGCGCAGTCCATCTTCTGCTCGGCGGCCGGCAGCCACTTGCCGGACACGCGCAGCCAGGTCTCGAAGTTCGTGGTCGAGTAGAACTCGTCGGGCAGGATGCCGTCGGCCTCGGCCGGCGCGAGCACCGCGTCCCCGGTCTGCGTCTCCGCGCCGAGGTAGCGCACGCCCTCGAGGATGCGGTCGAGCACCTGCGGGTCGCTCGCGCGGACCTCGATGCGGGCGAAGGACGGCTCGTCGTTCTTGCGGCCGACGCGGAACTCGAGCACCTCGAACTCGCCGCCGTCCTCGACCACCTTGTCGAAGACCCGGCGCATGATGTCCGAGTCGATGAGGTGCCCTTCCAGCGTGATCGTCTCGTGGACCATGGGGACCGCCCTCTCCTGCCTCGCTAACGGGTGACCCGCCGCCCGGCGCGCCCTACAGCCGCGGCAGCGTCAGCCCCTGCTGCGCCTGGTACTTGCCCTTCTTGTCGGCGTACGACGTCTCGCACGGCTCGTCGCCCCGGAAGAAGAGGAACTGCGCGATGCCCTCGTTCGCGTAGATCCGCGCGGGCAGCGGCGTCGTGTTCGAGACCTCGAGCGTGACGATGCCTTCCCACTCCGGCTCGAGCGGCGTCACGTTCACGATGATCCCGCAGCGCGCGTAGGTCGACTTCCCGACGCAGACCACGATCACGTCCCGCGGGATCCTGAAGCGCTCCACCGTGCGCGCGAGCGCGAAGGAGTTGGGCGGGATGATGCACTCCGGCCCCCGGAAATCGACGAACGAGCGCGGGTCGAAGTCCTTCGGGTCGACGATCGTGTGGTTGATGTTCGTGAAGATCTTGAACTCGTCCGCGATCCGCGCGTCGTAGCCGTACGACGAGAGCCCGTAGGAGATGACGCCCTGGCGCACCTGCTCGTCGGTGAACGGCTCGATCATGGCGTGCTCGCGCGCCATGCGACGGATCCACCGGTCGGACATCACCGCCATCGGGCCTCCTGCTGTGGGATCGGGATGCGTAGGATTCCACGGGGCCGGGACTCCCGCAACCGGGGTCGGATTGGGCGGCATCGCGCGCGGATCATTCTCCTCGTCTGGCCGCGGAAGCTGCACTCCTCCGGAACTGCCGCTTGACAGCGGGCCGACG
>JBGASI010000240.1:0-7107 GCA_044229815.1 Vicinamibacteria bacterium
AGCTGCTCGCGCGCGAGGGCTTCTCGTTTCGCGACGTGGCGCGCACCTGGTTCTACCTGCGCGACATCCTCGACTGGTACGGGCCGTTCAACGCGGTGCGCAACGCCGCCTTCCGGCGCATGGGCCTGATGGGACCGAACGGCGACGGCCAGATCCCCGCCAGCACGGGCATCGAGGGCCGCAACGCCCGCGGCGGCTGGTGCACGCTCGACCTGCTCGCGCTGCAGGCGGCGCCGGGCGGCCGCCTGGCCATGCGGCGGCTGGCGAACCGCAAGCAGAACGAGGCGACCGAGTACGGTTCCGCCTTCGCGCGCGCGATGGAGCTCGAGCTCGGCGGCGCCCGCTACATCTTCGTCTCGGGCACGGCCTCGATCGACGACCACGGTGCGACCGTGCACGTGGGCGACTTCGAGACGCAGGCGCGCTTCACGCTCGAGGCGGTCTCGACGCTGCTCGAGGGCGCCGGGGCCGGGCTCGGCGACGTCTGCCAGGCGACGGCGTTCCTGAAGAACCCGTGCGACGGCCGCGCCTTCGAGCGGATCGTGGAGCGTTCCGCGCTCGAGGGCGCGCCGCTCGTGAAGACCGTCGCGGACGTGTGCCGCGACGAGCTGCTGTTCGAGATCGACGCGACGGCCGTCGTGCCGCTGCGCGGGTCGCGGCAGTGAGCCGGCGCGGCGCCCGTGCCGCCCTCGGCGCCTGGCTCACGCTGCTGGCGACGACCGCCGGCTCCTCCGCCCCGGCGTCCGGCCCCGCCCCGCTCGTCGTGGCGCAGGTGCCGCTGGGCGCGCTGCCGGCGGAGGCGCTGGGCGGCGGCTCGCTGCGCGGCCCGCTGGGCGAAGGCGGCCGGCTGCTGCTCGTGCCCGCCTCGGGGGCGCCGCGCGTGCTGACCCGGGGCTTCGCGAGCGCGGCCGATCCTGAGGTCTCCTTCGACGGCAAGTTCATCCTCTTCGCCGCCAAAAAGGTGCAGACGGACCCCTGGTGCGCTTGGGAGATGAAGGCAGACGGCACGGCCGCCCGCCAGATCAGCTGCGGCGAGGCCGGTGTTCGCCAGCCGGTCTACCAGTCGACGATCTACACCATCACGCCGAAGAGCGTCGAGCCGTGGGTCCAGATCGCCTTCGTCGGCGAGAACAAGGGCGAGCGCAACGAGGCTCGCGTCGCGCCGAACACGAGCCTGTGGTCGTGCAAGACCGACGGCAGCGCGCTGCGTCGGCTCACGTACAACCTGTCCAACGACGTCGACCCGGCGATCCTGCCGGACGGGCGGATGGTCTACGCCGGCTGGCTGGCCTCGTCGGCGAAAGGCGGCCCGAACGGGCGCGTGCCGCTCGTGGGCGTGAACGAGGACGGCACCGACTACCAGGTCTACGCCGGGGACGAGGGCCTGCGCGTGAAGCAGATGCCGGCGCCGACCGCGAAGGGGCTGGTCGTGTTCGTCGAGGCCGAGGCCCTCTCCGCGGAGGGCGCGGGCCGGCTTGCGGCGGTCGACCAGGTCCGGCCGCTCCACACCTACCGTTCGCTGACGGGGGAAGCCGAGGGCCTCTTCCGCGCGCCGGCGCCGCTGGCGGACGGCCGCGTGCTCGTGGCCTGGCGCGCCGCGCGCGACGGCCACTACGCGATCTACCGCTTCGACCCCGCGAGCGGCACGCGCGAGAGGGCGTTCGATGATCCAGCGTGGCACTCTGTCGCGGCGAAGCCCGTCGCGCCGCGGCCCGCGTCGGACGCGCGCTCGAGCGTCGTGCGCGAGGACGACCGGTTGGGCACGCTCTACACCGTCGACGTGGGGCTGCAGGCCGCCGGCGAGCAGTTGCCGAAGGGCGCGGCGAGAACGCTGCGCGTGGTCGAGGGCGTGCCCGCGTCGGAGGACCGGCCGGCGTCCAAGCGCCTGCTGGGCGACGTGCCGCTGCACGACGACGGCTCCTACCAGGCCCAGATCCCGGCGAACACGCCGGTGCAGCTGCAGCTGCTCGATGCCGAGGGCCGCACGCTGCGCAGCTCGACGTGGCTGTGGGTGCGCAACCACGACGCCCAGGGCTGCGTCGGTTGCCACGAGGACCCGGAGCGCACGCCGCCCAACCGCTTCTTCAAGGCGCTCGCAGCGCCGGGGCCGGTGCTCGACCCGCCGGTCGACCAGCGCCGGCCGCTCGGCGAAGTCCCGGCCGGCAGGCCGACGGCGGACGCGGTGAGGGCGTTCGTCGGCTCGATCGGAGGACTGCAATGAGGGGCCGTGTCGCTCTCGCCACCCTGACCCTGCTGGCCGCAGCCGTGGCGGCGCGCGCCCAGGCGCCGGCCCCCGGCGGCGTGTCCACGCCGGCGCGCGCGCCGGCGCCCCCGCCGCCCTCGGGCAAGCTGCCGGTGTTCGTCGACGTGCTGCCGAAGTCCGGCATCGCCTGGCAGCGCAGCTTCGGCGACCACGAGCTGAGCAACATCGTCGAGGGCACGGGGTCCGGCGCCTGCGTGTTCGACTTCGACCGCGACGGGAAGCTCGACATCTATTTCCCCCAGGGCCGCTGGGAGACGACCGTCAGCGACAACCGCGGACGCGATCTGATCGGCCAGCTGTCGAACGCGCTCTACCGCAACAAGGGCGGCTTCCAGTTCGAGGACGTCACGGAGAAGGCCGGCGTCGCCGGCAAGGGCTTCGCTTTCGGCTGCTCGTCCGCCGACTACGACGGCGACGGCGACGAAGACCTGCTCGTGCTGACCTACAACGGGCCCGAGCTCTACCGCAACGATGGCAAGGGCGCGTTCGTGGACGTCACGGAGAAGGCCGGCCTCGTCGACCCGCGCTGGTCGCTCAACGGCGCGTGGCTCGACTACGACCGCGACGGCGACCTGGATCTGTTCGTCAGCTACTACCTCGAGTACGACTCGGGCAAGTTCCGCTCCTTCTACGCGGCTGCCGGTTACCCCGGCCCCCTCAGCTACAACGGCACGAGCTGCGCCCTCTACCGCAACAACGGCGACGGCACGTTCGCGGACGTGACGAAGGCGGCGCGCGTGCAGAACGCCGGCGGGCGGGCGATGAGCGCGGTCGCTGCCGACCTGAACAACGACGGCTGGGCCGACATCTACGTCGCGAACGACTCGATGGAGAACTACTACTACGAGAACAGGCACGACGGGACCTTCGCTGAGAGGGCCCTCGAACTCGGCCTCGCGCTCGGGCAGAACGGCCAGGGCGTGTCCTCGATGGGCCCCGCGGTGGCCGACGTCGATGGCGACGGCAACCTCGAGATCCTGATCCCCGACATGGACTACGGGAGCCTGCTCTCGAAGAAGGGCGAGTTCTACTCGGACCTGGTCGACCGTTCCGGCCTCGCCGTCATCTGCGGCCAGTACACCGGCTGGGGCGCCGTGCTCCTCGACTACGACGACGACGGCTTCCAGGACGTGTTCATCGCGAACGGCAACGCGCATCACGAGTACCCGGAGGATGCCGTGCTCGCGCGCAACAACGGGCAGGGCGTGTTCGTCGACGTGGCCCGCGAGTCGGGCGACTTCTTCCAGGTCAAGTGGGTGAGCCGCGGCGCCACCTGGGCCGACTTCGACGACGACGGCAACGTCGACCTCGTCGTCGTCGACACCTCCGGCCCGCCACACCTGCTGCGCAACACGGGCGGCGCCGGCAATCACTGGCTGAAAGTCGAAGCGAAGGTGAAGGGCGGCGGGCGCACGGCGCTCGGCGCGCGCGTGACAATCACTGCGGGCGGCCGCAAGCGGTTCCAGGAGCTGATCGGCGTCAACGGCTATCTCTCCCAGGGCGACAACCGGGCGCACTTCGGCCTGGGCACCGAAGAGAAGGTCGAGCTGCTCGAGGTGCGCTGGCCGGACGGCACGACCGACAGCTGGAAGGACGTGAAGGCCGACCAGGCCTTCCGCGTCGAGCAGGGGAAGAGGTAGCCGTGCGGCGCGCCTCGCTCGCCCTGTCAGCCGCGGCGGCCGCGGCGTTGGCCGCGGCGCCGCTCCCGCTCCAGGCCCAGGCGGTGAAGCAGCCGGTCTACGTCGGCTCGCGCGCCTGCGCGAAGTGCCACGAGGGCCACGCGGCCGGCAACCAGTACAGCCTCTGGCTGAACACCGCGCACTCGAAGGCGTGGGCCTCGCTCGCGACGCCGGAGGCCAAGGTGATGGCCCGTCTCTCCGGCATCACCGACGAGCCGGAAAGGGCGCCCATCTGCCTCGGCTGCCACGCGACCGCCGCCGACTCCGAGAAGTGGGAGCGCGATCCCGGCTTCCGGATCGAGGACGGCGTGCAGTGCGAGAAGTGCCACGGCCCCGGCAGCGAGTACATGAGCGACAAGGTCATGCGGGACCCCGAGGCGGCGCGCCGCGCGGGACTGCGCAAGTTCGCGAAGCGCGACTGCGCCGTGTGCCACTACGTGAAGGGCTCGCACGTCTCGGTCCACCGCAAGCCGCAGCTCGACGTCGACGCGGCCTGGCAGATCCTCGCTCATCCGGTGCCCGACAAAGGGACGTCCGCGGTGAACCCCGGGGGGCGCCCGCGCGCGGAGGAGTACCTGGCCGACGTGAAGCCGTCGACGGCGCCGGGTCCGAAGTACGTCGGCGCGGCGGCGTGCGGGGCCTGTCACCAGGGGCCGAAGAGCGGTTACCAGCTCAGCCTCTGGCGCATGAGCCCGCACGCGCTGGCGTACGCCGACCTCGCGACGCCCAAGGCGCTGGAGATCGCGAAGAAGATGGGCGTCGACGAGAAGCCGCAGCTCTCGGCGGCGTGCCTGAAGTGCCACGTGACGGGCGGTGGCCCGGGCGCTGCGGTGGCGAAGACCTACGACCCGATGGAGGGCGTCGGCTGCGAGTCGTGCCACGGCGCCGGCAGCGAATACGCACCGGAGAAGGTGATGCGCGACCGGGCCGCGTCCCTGAGGTCCGGCCTCGAGCCGGTCACGGCGCGGACCTGCAACCCGTGCCACGCGAACGCGCACGGCAAGCGCTTCGACTTCCTCGCCGCGAAGGCGAAGATCGCGCACCCGCTGACTCCCGAGCCGGCGAGCGTGGCCCTCGGCAAGCGCACGGCGATGATGCGCAACGCCGCGGCGGGCACGTCCCTCGACGCGCAGTACGGCATGGCGGAGTCGAAGGGCGCCGCGTGGCTGTGGGACGAGCTCGCCCCCGAGTACAAGAACCCCGTCAACCTGGTGTTCCGCCCGGACGGACGCGAGGTCTGGGCCGCGTGCGAGGCGTCGGGGAGCGTCGTGGTCGTCGACGCGGCGAAGCGCGTCAAGGTGGCCGAGGTGGTGGTGGGCGGGCAGGCGACGGACCTCGTGTTCAGCCCGGACGGGGCGAAGGCGTACGTGACCAGCCGCCTCGAGGATGCCGTCTTCGTGATCGACGTCGCCACGCGCAAGGTCGAGCGGAAGCTGCCGGTCGCCGACGAGCCGCACGGGATCGGACTCGACCCGGCGGGCAAGACCGCCTTCGTCATGGGCACGGCATTCGACGCCGTGTCGGTCCTGGACCTCGCGACGGGCAAGGAGACCAAGCGCCTGCCCGCGAGCCGCAACCCGTGGTCGGCCGCGCTGTCTCCCGACGGCAAGCGCCTGGTCGTGACGAACGCGCTCTCGCGCTTCGTCAAGTTCCGGACGCCGCCGATGTCCGAAGTCACGGTGTTCGACGTCGCGAGCCAGCGCGTCGAGGATCGCTGGGTGGTGCCGGAGTCGAACCTGCTGCTAGGAGTGGCCTGGCACCCGAGCGGCGAGTTCGCGCTCGCGACCCTCAACCGCACCAAGAACCTCGTGCCGATGACCCGCATCCTCCAGGGCTGGACGATCACGAACGGCCTCGCGGTGCTGTGGAAGGACGGCCGCGTCGACCAGCTGCTGCTGGACGAGCCCCAGCGCTATTTCGCCGACGTCACGGACGTCGCGTTCACGCCCGACGGGAAGCGAGCGGTCGTGACGAGCGCCGGCACGGACCGGGTCGCGGTCGTCGACGTGGAGAAGATGCTCGCCCTGCTCAAGGGGTCCTCGGACTCCGACAGGCGCGACCGGCTGCCGAACTGGCTCGGCGCCTCGTCGCAGTTCGTGGTGGCCCGCATCGCGGTGAAGGACAACCCGCGGGGGATCACGGTCGCCCCCGACGGGGCGACGGCGTGGGTCGCGAACACGCTCGACGACTCGCTGTCGGTGATCGACCTGGGCCGGCTCGAGGCGGTGACGCGCGTGGACCTCGGCGGGCCGAAACGGCAGACGCACATTCGCTGGGGAGAGAAGCTGTTCCACAGCGCGAACATCACCTTCCAGAGGCAGTTCGCCTGCGCGACCTGCCACCCCGACGGCCACGTCGACGGGCTGACCTACGACATCGAGGCCGACGGGATCGGACAGAACCCGGTCGACAACCGAACGCTGCGCGGGATCTACGACACCGACCCGTTCAAGTGGGCGGGCACCAACGCCACGCTCGCGCGCCAGTGCGGCGCAAGGCTCGCGGTGTTCTTCACCCGGATCCAGCCCTTCACCCCCGAGCAGCTGCAGGCCGTCAACGACTACACGGTGACGATCCCGCGCCCGCCGAACCGGCACCGGCCGCTCGGCGCACCGCTCACCGAGGCGCAGCGCCGCGGCAAGCTGATCTTCGAGCGCGCGCGCACGAACGACGGCCGCGAGATCCCGCCCGAGGGGCGCTGCGTGAACTGCCACTTTCCCCCGTACTTCACCGACCGCACGCTGCGCGACGTCGGCAGCCGGCACCCGCTCGACACGGCGGCGATGCAGAAGATCGACGTGCCGCACCTCAACAACATCTACGACTCGGCTCCCTACCTGCACAACGGGATGGCGGACACGCTCGAGGAGATCTGGACGGTCCACAACCCGACGGACGCGCATGGCTACACGAACGACATGACCAAGGACCAGCTCAACGACCTCATCGAGTACCTGAAGACGCTGTGATGCGAAAGAGGGAAGAGACGATGAAGACGCGCACGCCCCTCGCGTTCGTTCTGCTGGCGGCGCTCGCCGCCCCGGCCCTCGCGGCCGACCCGCCCGCGGCCGCCAGCGCCCCGAAGCTTCCGTACGTCTACACGAACTGGAAGCAATTCACCGTGGCCGACGGCCTGCCGAACGACCACATCTTCGCGGTGAAGGT
>JBGASI010000241.1:0-7088 GCA_044229815.1 Vicinamibacteria bacterium
AACTGCGCCGCCATTCCGCCCGAGCTGATCGAGAGCGAGCTCTTCGGCCACGAGAAGGGGGCCTTCACCGGCGCGATCACGCGCAAGCGCGGGCTCTTCGAGCTTGGCGACGGCGGCACGCTGATGATGGACGAGATCGGCGACATGAGCCTGGCCGCGCAGGCCAAGGTCCTGCGGGTGCTGCAGACCGGCGAGCTGACGCGCGTCGGCGGCGAGCGCCCCGTGCGCGTCGACGTGCGCGTGGTCGCCGCCACCAACAAGGACTTGCAGCGCGAGGTGGCCGAGGGCCGCTTCCGCGAGGACCTGTACTTCCGCCTCAACGTCGTCACGTTGCACTCCCCGCCGCTGCGCGAGCGGATCGACGACCTCCCGGAGATGGTGGCCCACTTCGTGGTCGACTTCTGCCAAGCCAATGGCTTTCGCACCAAACAGGTCGACCCGGCGGTCTTCGAGCGGCTCCAGCGCCACGACTGGCCGGGCAACGTGCGCGAGCTGAAGAACGTGATCCAGCGCGCGTTCATCCTGGCCGAGGAGGACGTGGGCATCGACTCGCTCCCGCTCGGCGTGACGGAGGTGGTGCCGGCCTCGAGCGTCGTGATGCGGGTGGGCACGCCGATCGCGGAGATGGAGCGGCGCCTGATCCTCGCCACCCTCGAGCAGTGCGAGGGCGACAAGAAGAAGGCCGCCGACGTCCTCAAGATCAGCCTGAAGACGCTCTACAACCGGCTCAACGAGTACAGGGCCGGGGGCGCGGCCCTGTAGGGGCCCGCTCGAACGCCGCGCGCGGGGCTCAGGCGAACAGCGCGCGGGCCCGCTCGGAGATCGCGATCACGGCCGGGTTGCGCAGCTTGCGCTCGACGGTGATCGCGTAGAAGCGCTGGCGCACCTTCTCGAGCCGGCCCACAAGCTTCACGCGGTACTGGCGCTGCACCTCGTCGTCGGTCGCGGAGGGCATGGCGAACAGCCCCGCGCCGGCCTGGCCGAAGGCGTCGACGAGCGCGCTGTCCTCGAAGGTGCCGACGATGCGCGGCCGCACGCCCTGCTGCCGGAACCAGTCCTCGAGCGAGAGCCGCAGCCCAGAGTCGCCGCTCGGGAGCAGGAACGGCGCCCCGTCGAGCGAGCGCGGGAAGCGGCGGCGCATGCTCGCCGCGAGCGCCGGGGCGGCGAAGATCGAGACCCCGCACTCGCCGAGCAGGTGGCTGTAGGCCCGCACCTTGACCGCGGGCGGCGCCGGCGTGTCGGCGAGCACCAGGTCGAGCGCGTAGACCGCCAGCTCCGCGACCAGCCGCTCCGGCCGCGCCTGCACGCAGTCGAGCTGGATCGGCTCCGGCAGGTGGAGCGCCGGCTCGAGGATCTGGTAGGCGACCAGCTTCGGCACCACCATCGCGACGCCCACCGCCAGCCGCGCCGGCTGCGTCACGCGTCCCTTCACGGCGGCCTGCAGCTCGCGGCCGAGCGCGAAGATCTCGTCCGCGTAGCGGTAGACGGTGCGGCCGACGTCGGTGAGCACGACACTGCGCCCGGCGCGCACCAGCAGCTTCTCGCCGAGCGCCTCCTGCAGCTCGCGCAGCTGCCCGGAGACCGTCGGCTGCGAGACGTTGAGCTTGTCGCTCGCCCGCGTCACGCCGCCCTCGCGAACCACCATCCAGAAGTGGTACAGGTGATGGTGGTTCAGCATCTCCACGCAAGCACGATACATCGAAGCACCCCTATGGGACACCCCCCAAAGGAGTATTGGATCCGGCCGCAGCCATCTCCCTAGACTGTGGAAGGGGTACAGGCCGATGAGGCAGCTGCTGTGCAGGATGTTCGGCCACGTCTGGCACTGCGGCGGCGCGTGGCGCGAGTGCCGGCGCTGCGGGAAGAACCAGGGTCGCCAGGGCGGCGCCGACGACCCGAACGTGACCTGGGTGACGATCTCCTATCTCGGGCCGCCCGGGAAGCTGTGGTGAGGGTCTGGTGAGGATCGACATCACGAGCGCCGGCTTCGTCCTCACGAAGGCCCAGCGCGGCGACGTGCGCCGCCGCCTGCTGCTCGCGATGAGCCGCTTCGGACCCGCGGTCGAGGGCCTGACGGCGCGCCTGGGCGAGTCGCCCAACCCCCTGGGCGGCATCGACCAGGTCTGCCGCGTCCAGGCCCGGCTCGCGGGCGGCGTCGTGCTGCGGGCCGAGGCGCTCAACGGGATGATCGAGACCGCCGTCGGCCGCTCGGCCGACCGCCTCGCCCTGCGCGTCGCCGCCGCCCTCGCCGCCGCCTGAGACGGCGCTGAGGGCTCAGGCCCTCGGCCCCAGGGCCTCCTCGAGCCGCTTGCGGAACGACCGGGGATCCACGGCCGGGTACCGATACAGCTGCGGCTCGATGGTCTCGAACAGCGCCCACAGCTGCTGTGGCTCCACCAGGCCGCGTCCAAGCAGCTGCTTCACGTCGGCGAGGTCCTTGGCGTGTCCGCGCTCGATCTTCGCCAGCGCCTGGGAGCACGGATCGTAGTGGTAGAAGGACACGCGGCCCACGCGCTCGATCAACAGGCTGCGCTCGCGCCAGCCCGGCAGCTCCGGGATGAAGTGCGCGGGGCTCACGATCTCGACGTTGAGCTGCAGCTCCTCCTTGAGGCGCGGCAACGACCGGTAGAGGGCATCGCGCTCGGGCACGATCAGGATGTCGGCGTCGATCGTGCTCTCGCGCCAGCCGATCAGCACGGCGGTGGCCCCGCCGGTGAGGTAGACGGCCGTGTCCGCGTCCGCCTCGCGAGCGATCTCCCTCAGGAAGCGTCGGATGCGCGCGGCGTCGGCTAGCCCGCGCATTCGAGCGCGCTCTCGAAGCTCGTCAGCCGCCTCAGCAGGGCGTTGTAGCGCGAGTGGGCCGAGTCGGGGTCTTCCCGGGCCAGGCGGTCGTAGAGGCGGTGCTCCGGATCGGCGAGGGGGGATCTGACCACGACGCCCCGCTCGCGCAGGCGCGCGGTGGCGATCGAGACGAGCAGGGCCTCGACGGTCTCGCTCGAACGGGCGAGATCCGCCAGCCCCTTCGCGACCAGGTCCCCACCCGGCAGGTGAGCGAACTCCACGCTCGATTCTAGCCCGGCGGCAGCGGGGACGTGCTAGGGTCAAGGGTCGGACACAACGCGCCCGGGGCACGGCCCGAGCGGGCGCAGGGAGAGAGACGAGTCATGTCTTCAGCCATCGAGGGACTGGAACCGCAGCTGCTCTGGAAGCACTTCGCCGCGCTCTCGCGCATCCCGCGCGGCTCCAAGAACGAGGCCGCGGCCGCCGCCTACGTGCTCGAGACGGCGCGCCAGCTCGGCCTCGAGGCGCGCCAGGACGCGGCCGGCAACGTGCTCGTCGAGAAGCCCGCCTCCGCCGGCAAGGAGCGCGCCGCCAGCGTCTGCCTGCAGTCGCACCTCGACATGGTCTGCGAGAAGAACGCCGACAAGGTCCACGACTTCACGAAGGACCCGATCGAGCTGGTGCGCGAGGGCAACGTGCTGCGCGCCAACGGCACGACGCTCGGGGCCGACAACGGCGTCGGCGTCGCCGCGTCTTTGGCCCTGGCCGAGGACCGCACGCTCGTGCACGGGCCGCTCGAGCTGCTCTTCACGATCGACGAGGAGACCGGGCTCACCGGCGCGCAGCGCCTGGAGCCGGGCTTCCTGCGCAGCCGCGTCCTGCTCAACCTCGACTCCGAGGAGGAGGGCGAGATCTACGTGGGCTGCGCCGGGGGCCAGGACACGAAGGGCACCTGGACGGTCGTGCGCGAGGCCGCCAAGCCGAACATGGTCGCGCTGCAGCTCGCCGTGAAGGGCCTGCGCGGGGGCCACTCGGGCCTCGAGATCGACAAGGGCCGCGGCAACGCGCTCAAGATCCTCAACCGCGTGCTGCTGGCGCTCGCCGAGGGGGCCGGCGCCCGCCTCGTCTCGCTCGCCGGCGGCAACAAGCGCAACGCCATCCCGCGCGAGGCCTCGGCGGTCGTCTGCGTGCCGCGCTCGCGCCTGAAGAAGGCCCAGAAGCTCGTCCTGCGCTGGAACACGATCGTGCGCGACGAGCTCGGCTCCGTCGAGCCGGACCTGGCCGTCAGCGCCAGCGAGAGCACGGACGCGCCGGGCGCGATCCTCAAGCGCAAGCACCAGAAGCAGGTCCTGCAGACGATCGCGGCCCTGCCGCACGGCGTCGTGAAGATGAGCGCCGCCATCTCGTGGCTGGTGGAGACCTCGACGAACGTGGCGGTCCTCACGACCCAGGGCGACACGATCGCGCTCGAGACGAGCCAGCGCAGCTCCGTCGCTTCCGAGAAGGACGAGATCGCCCAGACCGTGGCGACGATCTTCGAGCTGGGCGGAGCCAGGGTCGAGCAGGGCGACGGCTACCCGGGCTGGAAGCCGAACATGGCCTCGCGCACCCTGAAGAAGGCGATCGCGACCTACGCGGCCCTCTACGGCAGCGAGCCCAAGGTGAAGGCCGTCCACGCCGGCCTCGAGTGCGGCCTGATCGGCGAGAAGTACCCGGGCATCGACATGATCTCGTTCGGCCCGACCATGAGCGCGGTGCACTCGCCCGACGAGAGGATCTTCCTCGACACCGTGCCCCGCTTCTGGGCCTTCCTGCTCGCGCTGCTGAAGGACGTCTAGAGCCGGCCTCAGGCCTGCGGCGGCGCCGGGCGACCCTTCGCGGCGGGGACGGCCGTGTCGTAGAGCCCGGCGACGCCGTCGCTCGTGGCGCCGGCGAAGCGCTGGAACACGCGGTCGAGCGGGTCGCACGGGACGGGCCCCGGCAGCGCGAGGACGACCGGGAAGCGGCAGCTGCGGCGCAGGCCCAGGTCGGCGGGCGCCCGCCAGCTCGCCTTCGCGTTGCGCACGAAGACCTCGCCGGCGTAGCAGCCCAGGCCCGAGAGGAGGCCCGAGGCCTGCGCCTCGGTGGCCCCCGTCTCGCGGATCTTGTCGACGACCGCGTCGACGAAGAGCAGGCTCTCGGGCGTGTAGAGCAGCTCGAAGCCGAACTTCTGCCGGACGAAGCCGACAGACCCCTCGGCGAGCTGCCGTGCCGTCTCCGGCGAGAGCTTCACGGGCCCTATCCTATGCCCAGCCGGACCCGCCGTCGCGCCCTCCCGCCCGCTACGACTCCGCGGGCACCAGCCGGGGCACGGCGGCCGAAGCCGCGGCCAGGGCCAGCGCCGCCGGATAGGCGCCCGAGTCCTCGCCGGCCTGGGCCGGCACGGCCGCCAGCTGCGAGTCGGGCAGGAAGCGCGCGAGCCGCGCCCGCAGCGTCGCCGGCGTGACGCCGTTCGAGCACACCGCGCGCAGCTCCGTCAGCAGCGCGTGCAGCTCGACCGGCGAGCGGCCCTGGATCTTGCCGATGAACACCTTCGGGTGGCGCGTCTTGGCGATCGCCTCGTCGCTCGTCTCCAGCTCCTCGAACAGCTTCTCGCCCGGGCGCAGCCCGGTGAAGACGATCTCGATCTCCTGCTCGGGCCCGTGCCCCGCCAGCTCGATCAGCCGCTTCGCCATGTCCAGCACACGCACCGGCTGGCCCATGTCGAGCACGAAGATCTCGCCGCCCTGGCCCATCGCCCCCGCCTCGAGCACCAGGAGCGCCGCCTCGGGGATCGTCATGAAGTAGCGCTTCATGTCCGGGTGGGTGATCGTCACCGGCCCGCCGCGCGCGATCTGCTCGCGGAAGATCGGGATCACCGAGCCCGCCGAGCCGAGCACGTTGCCGAAGCGCACCGCCACGTAGCGCGTCGGGTAGCGCCGCCCCAGGTCCTGCACCACCAGCTCCGCGACGCGCTTCGAGGCGCCCATCACCGACGAGGGCCGCACCGCCTTGTCGGTCGAGATCATCACGAAGGCCTCGACCCCGCACTGCCCCGCCAGCTCGCCCAGCGTCAGCGTGCCGAAGACGTTGTTCTTGATCGCCTCGGCCGCGTTCGACTCCATCAGCGGCACGTGCTTGTGCGCCGCCGCGTGGGTGATCACCTGCGGGTGGTGCGCCTTGAGGATCGTGCGCATGCGCCCCGCGTCGCCCACGTCGCCGATCAGCGGCAGCAGCTCGAGGTTGGGCCACAGCCCGCGCAGCTCGCGGTCGATCTCGAACAGCGCCGGCTCCGAGCGCTCCACCAGCAGCAGCTTCGCCGGCGCGAAGCGCGCGATCTGCCGCGCCAGCTCCGAGCCGATCGAGCCGCCCGCGCCCGTCACCATCACCACCTTGCCGCCCACGAAGCGCGCCACGTTCGAGTGGTCGAGCCGCACCGGGTCGCGCTCGAGCAGCTCCTCGGGCCGCACGTCGCGGAAGTGGCTGATCTTCACCCGCCCCTGGATCACGTCGTGGAAGCCCGGCGTGATCTGCGCGTGCACCGGGATCGAGCGGCACACCGCCAGGATCCGCCGCAGCTGCTCCGCCTTGGCGTCCGCGATCGTGATGATCACGTGGTCGATGCCCAGCTCCGGCACCAGCCGCGGCAGGTCGTCCGTCGACCCGATCACCGGGATGCCCGCGATCACCGCGTTGCGCCGCACCGGGTCGTCGTCCAGGAAGCCCTTCACCTCGAGGTGGCAGTCGCCGCGGCCGTGCAGCTCGTTGACGGCCATCACCCCCGCGTGCCCCGCGCCGATCAGCAGCACCGCGCGCCGCGGCCCGGACTGCGCCCGGTGGCGCCGCGCGTGCCGTTCGCTCTCGAACGCGGCCCGCCGCAGCACCCGCACGCCCACGATGCCGGCCCCCGCCAGCGCCGCGTCGATCAACAGCACCGAGAGCGGCACCCGCATCGTCTGCAGGCTGTCGGGCAGCGCCAGGCGCAGCAGCAGCAGCCCCGCCGTCGACAGCGCCCCCGCCTTCGCGAACGTCAGCATCTCCGCCATCCCGACGTAGCGCCAGACGAACGCGTAGCTACCCGTCAGGTGCAGCGCCCCCCACTGCAGCAGCAGCACCAGCGGCAGCTCCTGCAGCGCGCACACCACCACGCTCGAGGGCATGGAGAACTCGTAGCGCAGCAGGTAGGCCAGCGCGAACGCCACGACGAGGATCGCCCCGTCGATCAGGTACTGCACCAACCGTGGAAGGGAGCCCGCCGCGGCCAACGTCTCCAGCCGGCGACGGGCCCC
>JBGASI010000242.1:0-7075 GCA_044229815.1 Vicinamibacteria bacterium
GGGCGGTGGCGGCGGGGGGGGCGGGACCGGCGGGCGCGTGGGGATCTCGGCGGCGACCCGAGCGGGCGATTTCGCCGCGACCGGCGCCGGGGGCCAGCCGCCGGTGTGACCCTGCAGCGCGCCCTCGGGTGTCGACTCGTCCTCGAGCTCGATCGTGGGCAGCAGCGTGGCCGAAGACGCCGCGAGGCGCCCGGGGGGCGGCGTGACACCCGGCGCCGGCCCGAGCCCCAGGTCGCCGAGCAGGTCGTCCGCGGAGAGCGCGAGCGGTTCGGGCGCTCGCGGGGGCGCCGGTACGGGAGCGGGCGCCGGTACGGGAGCGGGCGCCGGAGCCGGCGGCGGCAGGGACGGCTGTCGCGGCGGGCCAGGCGCGCGGCCCGGCGCGGCGGCGGCCGAGGCCCCCTCGCCGTAGCGGGTCGAAAGCGACTTGAAGACGAGCTTCGTCACGGCCTTGAGCGTGTCCTCGACACCCGTGCCCTTCACCGCCACCGCCTCGTAGAAGGGGTAGTTGTGGGGGTTGATCCGCTCGTTGAGGATCTCGATCGGCAGGGCGTTCGGCAGGTCGCGCTTGTTGTACTGCAGCACGACCGGGAGGTCGTCGGGGGCGATCTCGTTCGCCTCGAGGTTCTGCCGCATGTTCTCGTAGCTCTCGAGGTTCGCGTCGAGCATCGCTTCCTGCGAGTCGCAGACGAAGACGACGGCGTCGGCGCCCTTGAGCACCATGCGGCGGGTGGCGTTGTAGAACACCTGGCCGGGCACGGTGTAGAGCTGGATCCGCGTCTTCATGCCGCGGATCGCCCCGATCTCGATCGGCAGGAAGTCGAAGAACAGCGTGCGGTCGGTCTCGGTCGCCAGCGAGAGCATCTTGCCCTTGTTCTTGATGGGCAGCTTCTCGTGGACCCACTGCAGGTTGGTCGTCTTCCCGCAGAGCCCGGGGCCGTAGTAGACGACCTTCGCGGTGAGCTCCTTGGTCGAGTAGTTGAAGAGGACCATCGGGTTCTCGCGATTCTACGGCCCGGCGGAGAGCCGGCGCAAACCGCGGCGGGTGCGGACTGCTAGAATCGCCCCGGGGGCCGCGCTGCGGCCCGGGAGGACGTGATGCAGCTCGCCGCGCTCATCCTGACCCTGGCCCAGGCCGCGACACCGGCCACGGCGGCGGCGCCGCCCGTCCCCGCGGGCCCGTTCGTGGCGCTCGACGTGGTCCAGGGCCGGACGGCGCTCGGGACCTTCACGATCGCGCTCGACCGGGCGAAGGCGCCGGTCTCGGTCGAGAACTTCCTGCGCTACGTGCGCGAAGGGCACTACGACGGCACGCTCTTCCACCGCGTGATGCCCGGCTTCATGATCCAGGGCGGCGGCCTCACCGCCGAGCTCGAGGAGAAACCGACCCACGAGCCGATCGTCAACGAGGCGAAGAACGGCTTGCACAACGCGCGGGGCACGGTCGCGATGGCGCGCGTCAACGCGCCGAACAGCGCCACCAGCCAGTTCTTCGTCAACGTGCGCGACAACTTCCGGCTCGACTTCGGCATCAGCGGCGCCGGCTACGCGGTGTTCGGGCAGGTCGTCGACGGCATGGATACCGTCGACAGGATCGCCCTGGTCGCGACCTCGACCCGAGGTCAGTACGAGAACGTGCCGCAGGTGCCGGTCGTGATCAAGCGAGCGCACGAGCTGAAGAGCTGGTCCCCGCGGCCCGCGCCGGCGGTGGCGACGCCGGCCGTGCCGCGGCCGGCGTCCCACTGAGGCGCCTTACAGCTCGCTGAAGGCCTTCAGCAGCTCCGCGGCCTTCGCGGCGTCGAGCTTGAGCACCGAGGCATCGTTGCTGCGGCGGCCGTAGTAGACGCCGTCCTTGCGGCCCAGCTCGATCCAGCTGTCGCCCTTGGCCTTGACGGTGACCTTGAGCACGGGCGCGTCGAGGCCGTAGCTGGCGGGCGGCTTCGGCTCGTCGACGAACTCGGAGACCTCGACGCCGCCCAGCTTGAAGAGGGCGTCCTCGACCTTCGTGGTGTCGAGGTCCTTGGCGTCGGGGGCGCTGCGCTTCCACTGGGACTTGTCGAAGCCGTCCTTGTCCTTCGCCGTCGTCTTCACGTAGACCTTCTTCGCGCCGGCCGCGACCGCCTCGAAGCCCTCGGTCTCGTAAGTCGCCACCTCGAGCAGGCGCTTCGCGCGCAGCTCGCCGAGCCCCTTGGCGAGATCGTCGGCCAGCGTCGCGGGCACGACCGCCACGAGCGTGCCGCCCCTGGGCCGCACGTGGTACTTCGTGGGCTTGGGCGGCTCGGGCTTGGCCCCCTTGACGGCCGGGGAGGGCGCGGGCGTCGGCGTCGCCGCGGGCTCGACGATCCCGCTGCCGATCTCGAGCGTGCGCGTCTGGCCGTCCTTCGTCACCAGCGTCACGCTGCGAGCGGGCTTGTCGAGGCCGTACTGGGCCAGCTGCTTCGGCTCGAGGGCCCCGTCGGCCGCCACCGACTCCATGCGCAGGTTCTCGATCGTGCCGAGCAGGCCGTCGACCGACCAGCGCCCGGCGCGGGTCGCGAACGGCTTGGTGATCGCCCACTCGCCCGCGTCGGTGCGGGCGAGCGAGTAGCCGCCCTCGGGGCCGGTCACCTCGAGCTGGCGCACGTCGTCGCGCTTGACGTGCAGCAGGTCGCGGTCGCGCAGGTCGAAGGGCTTCTTGTCGAAGGTGCCCTCGACCCAGGCGGGGACCAGGTAGACCTTCGCTCCCGCGGAGGTCTTCGCGTAGACGCTCGAGCCGTCGGGGGACTTGGCGCCGAAGAGGACGACGAGCGGCTCCTTGGCGCCCTCGACCAGCGCCCCGACCGTGCGCGCGGGAGGCGCGAGGCCGTACTGGGCGAGGTCGCCCGCCTGCTCGGCGACGACCTCGTCGGCCTCGAGCTTCTCGAGGCTGGTCAGGATCGAGTCGACGGCCGAGCCGTCGGCCGGCGCGACGAAGGGCGCCTTGACCGTCCAGCCGGCGGCCTCCTTGACGAGCTCGATCCGCTCGCCGGCGGTGCCGCCGAGCGTCAGCTCCTTGGCCTTCGCCTTGTCGAGCGTGGCGACGGTGACCTTCTCGCGCTCGCCCTCCGGCTTGGGGTCACGTTTCGCCTCGACGAACCAGATGTAGGCGCCGACCCCGGCGAGCACGAGCAGGGCAAGACCGGTCTTCCAGAACTCCTTCACGGGCCTATCGCCTCCGCCACCAGGTGACGACGCCGAGCACCACGAACAGGCCCGGCAGCAGCACGAGCGCGAGCCAGGCCACGTTCTGCTGCACCTGGCGGCTCAGGAACAGCGCCTGGTTCTCCGGCTCCTTCGGACGGATCGAGATCATGTCGGCGTCCTCGGCCAGCCAGGCGACGGCGTTGAGGAAGAAGTCCTGGTTGCCCTGGAAGCCGAGCAGCGAGTTCGAGGCGAAGTCCGCGTCACCGACGGCCACCACGCGCCCCTCCGGCGCCTTGGCCTCCTCGCCGGTCGCCGGAGCGGGAGACGGCGCGGGCGCGGGCGCGGCGGCCTTCACCGTCGCGACGGCCGCGAGCGACACCGGCCCCATCCGGTCCTGGCCCGCCGCGTACTTGATCGGCCCCTTGAGGGTGAGGTCGCTCTCGGCCCACGACTGGGCCGAGGTCTTGACCAGGTCCTGGGCGCTCACGCCCTCGACCGTGCCCTTGCCGGCCTCGATGCTGCGGGCGCCGCCGTAGAGCGTCGGCAGCCGGAAGTCCTTGGTGATCGGGTGCCACGGGTACTCGATGGCGAGCGGCGCGAGCTCGGAGAAACCGAACAGCTGGCCCATGCCCGAGACATCGACGACCACGTCCTTGCCGGCCTCGAGGTTCCACTCCTTGAGCAGGGCCACGAGGTTGGGGTAGCTCTCCTTCAGCTCCGGCTCGACCAGCACCAGGGCCTTGCCGCCCTTCTTCACGTAGTCGCGGATGGCGGCGGTGGTCTCGGGCAGCAGGTCCTTCTCGGGACCTCCCACCACCAGGACCTTGCAGTCGGCCGGGACCGTCTTCTCGCGCATCAGGAAGACGTTCTTCACGTCGTACAGGCTCTTCGTGAGCGAGGCCTTCGCCCCGGAGAAGCCGCGGTCTCCCGTGTCCTCGCTCGAGCGCTCGCCCTCGCCGTCGAGCAGGCACACGCTCTTCTTGCCGTCGCGCGTGACCTTGATCAGGGCGTTGGTCAGCTCCTGCTCGCCGTCGCTCGAGATCTTCTCGCGTCGGTCCGCGCGCTCGACGACCAGGATCGGCCAGGGCCCGCGCACGTCGTAGGCCTGGGCCTTGGCGGGGCTCTGCACCGGGTCGACGTACTCGACCTTCAGCTTCGAGCTGAGCGCCTCGTACTCCTTCAGCCGGTCCTGGCCGCGCGCGGCGTCGCGCGAGCGCTGGAAGTAGGTGATCTTCACCTCGGCCGGCAGGCCCGCGAGCACCTTGCGGGTCTGGTCCGAGAGGCTGTAGCGCTGGTCCTTCGTCAGGTCGATCCGCTTGGTATGGCGCGAGGCGACCCAGTTCACGCCGGCCAGGATGGCGAGCACCGCGAGCGCGAAGACGAGCGTGTTGCTGCCGTAGCGCAGCTGGCGGCGGCCGATCCCGCGGGCGACGTCCTCCCAGCGCAGCACCAGGTGGACGAGCACGAGCGCCGCCGCGGCGATCAGCCACGGGCGCAGGCCCCCGGGCAGCGTCTTGCCGTAGCGCGACCAGGCGAGGACGCCCACCGCGAGCAGCACGCCCGCGGGGGCCAGGAAGTCGACGAGCTTCTTGAGAGCGCTCATGGCGTCAGGCCCTCCAGCGCTGGCTCTCCACCGACTGGTGGGCCAGGAAGATGCCGAACGTGATGACGCTCAGGTAGTAGACGACGTCCTTCAGGTCGATGACCCCCTTGGCCATGTCGTCCATGTGCGCGGTGACGCCCAGGTAGGCGACCACCTTCTCCCAGGCGGAGGCGGTGGGCTGGTCGAACCACGAGAAGATCCAGAACACCAGCGCGAGGCCGAAGCCGAGGATGCCGGCCACGATCTGGTTGCGGGTGAGCGTCGAGAGGAAGAGACCGAGCGCGATGAAGCTCAGGCCGACCAGGAAGAGGGCGAGCGCGCCCGTCAGCACCGGGCGCCACTCGGGCGGGTTGCTGGCGTAGGTCCAGACGAGCGCGACGTTGACGAGCCCGGCCAGGATCATCAGCAGGTAGAGCCCGGCGGCCGCCAGGAACTTGCCGAGCACGATCTGCAGGTTCGTCAGGGGCGCGGTCGCCAGCAGCTCGATCGTGCCCTGCCGCTTCTCCTCGGCGAACAGCCGCATCGTGAGCATCGGCAGCACGAAGAGCGCGACCACCGACATGTTCTGCAGCACGGGGCGGATCAGGTACTCGTTGAGCGAGATCTTCGGCCCGCCGGCCCCGCCCGTCTCCATCCCCTGCTGCGCGATGCGCATCGACATCTCGAGGAAGTAGGTGAGGCCGAAGTAGAAGAAGAAGCCGAACAGCAGCGTCCACATGGCGAGGGCCACCCAGGCGATGGGGCTGCCGAAGTAGTGGCGCCATTCCTTGCCGACGATCGCGGCGACGTTTCGCAGCGCGGTCACGCGGTTCCTCCTCAGGCTGCGGGGGCGGCGCCGTGGGCCGCCTCCGCGGTGTCGGTGGTGGTCAGCTGCAGGAAGACGTCCTCGAGGCTCATCCCCTGCTGGTGCAGGCCGAGCAGCGCGAAGCCCTTGCCGACGACGGCGGCGGCGATCTCGGCCCGCACGTCGCGGGCCGCCTCCGACTCGACGTCGAGCACGGCCGCGCCGTCGTGGACGCCGCGCGCGTGCACCGCCAGCACGCCGGGCACCGCCGCGACCAGGGCCGCGAGCGCGGCCTCCTCGGCGCGGGCCTCGACCCGCAGCAGTCCGGCCCCGCGCAGGCGGCGGGTCAGGTTGTCCGGCGTGTCCTCGGCCACCACGCGGCCCTTGTTGATGATCACGACCCGGCCGCAGGTCATCGAGACCTCGGGCAGGATGTGGGTGGAGAGCACGACGGTGTGGCTGCCGGCCAGGCCGCGGATCAGCTCGCGCGTCTCGATGATCTGCTTGGGGTCGAGCCCGGCCGTCGGCTCGTCGAGGATCAGCACGTCCGGGTTGTGCAGGATCGCCTGCGCCAGCCCGACGCGCTGCCGATAGCCCTTGGACAGCTTCGCGATCAGCACGTCGCGCTTGTCGCCGACGCGGCACTTCTCGATCGCGTCCGCCACCTTCGCGGCGCGGTCCTTGCCGGCCACGCCCTTGATGCGGGCGCAGAAGTCGAGGTACTCGCGCACGCTCATGTCCGGGTAGAGCGGCGGCGTCTCGGGCAGGTAGCCGACCCGCTTCTTGACCTCGAGCGGCTGGGCGAAGACGTCGAAGCCCGCGACCCGCGCGGTGCCCTCGGTCGCCGGCAGATAGCCGGTCAGGATGCGCATGGTCGTCGTCTTCCCGGCCCCGTTCGGGCCCAGGAAGCCGAGGACCTCGCCCTTTTCGACCCGGAACGACACGCCGTCGACGGCGGTCGCCCGGCCGTAGCGCTTCGTGAGGCTCTCGACCTCGATCATCGGCTGGTTTCTCCCTCGGTTCTTTCCCTTTGACGCGCGTCCTCCCCGCCCGGACGTTCCGGGCCGCCGGAGAGGCGGTGCGCTCCAGGGATGCCGCGTGAAGCGGTCGCGGTCGCGACCTGGCTTCTCGCTACGAGCCAAGTATCATAGCGACCGGCTTTTTCGGGTGTCAAACAACGTGGCAACCCTCACGACGACGACCACTCGCCGTGCCTCCCTGCAGCGGCTCGCCGACCGCGTGCTGGAGGCCGCGGACCTGCCCGCGATCGCGCGCTGCCTGACGCTCGAGCTGCGCGACGCCCTGGCGGCTCGGGCCGCGACGCTCCTGGTGTGGGACCGCCGCCTCGAGAGCTTCGAGACGGTGGCCCTCGACGAGTCGGGGCGGATCCGCCGCAACCGCGCGCCGGCCGCCGAGCCGGGCGCGCCGACGCCGCGCTGGCTGCTCTCCGACGGCGAGCTGCTGGAGACGCCGGGCCACACGGGCGACGGCATCCTGGTGCCCCTGCTGGCGCGCAGCGGTGTCGCCGG
>JBGASI010000243.1:0-7044 GCA_044229815.1 Vicinamibacteria bacterium
CACTCGCTGCGCGGCGGCTTGCGCGCGCGCGGCACGCGCCAGACGGACGTGTCGCGCCAGGGCTGGAACGGCACCGTCACGTTCGCCGGCACGTTCGGCCCGGAGCTCGACGCAGGCGGGCAGCCGGTCATCGGCCCGGGCGGCAGCGTGGTGCTCGTGCCCGTCACCAGCGGTGAGCGCTACCGGCGCACCATCCTCCTCAACGCGCTCGGCGTCTCGCCCGCGCTCGTCCGGACGCTCGGCGGCGGCGCGAGCCAGCTCCAGATCTCCGGCGGCGACCCGTCGACCTCGGTGCGCCAGTGGGACTTCGCCGCCTTCCTGCAGGACGACTGGAAGGCGCGCCCGGACCTGACGCTCGGCCTCGGGCTGCGGCTCGAGCGGCAGACGAACCTCGGCTCGTCCCTCGACGTCGCGCCGCGCTTCTCGGCCTCCTGGTCGCCGGGCTTCAAGGGCCGGGGTGCGCCGAAGACCGTCCTGCGCGCGGGCGCGGGCGTCTACTACGATCGGGTTTCGGACTCGCTCGTGCTCGAGGCCCGCCGCTTCGACGGCGGTGCGCCGAAGCGCTTCCTGGTCAGCGACCCGGCGGTGCTCGACCAGATCGCCTTCGACGCGGCCGGCAACGTGTCCAGCCTGCCGTCGTTCGACGCGCTTTCGGACTCGGCCCAGCCCCAGGTCGTGCGCGAGCTGGCCGGCGATCTCGCGGCCCCCGCCACGCTGCAGCTCTCTCTGGGCATCGACCGGACCCTGCCGGGCAACCTGACCGTGAACGCGACCTGGATCCACTCGAACACCTGGCGTGCCCTGCGCTCGCGGGTGGTGGACGCCACGGCACAGGCGACCGCCGACGGCCCGCGGGTCGCCTACCAGTACGAGTCGAGCGGCCACCAGCGCCAGGACCAGCTCGTCCTGGGCCTGAACCGGCGTTTCGACCAGCGCCTGTCGCTCTCGGCGCGCTACTTCCTGGCCTGGTCCCGCGGCGACACCGACGGTGCCGGCAGCTTCCCCGCCTCCTCGGGCCTGCTGTCAGCGGAGTGGGGACGCGCCTCGAACGACGTGCGCCACCGCGTCATGCTGATGGGCAGCCTGACGCTGCCGGGCGACGTGCGGCTGTCTCCCTTCGTGATCGCCTCATCCGGCGGACCGTTCAACATCACCGTCGGCCGCGACCTGAACGGCGACACCGTCTTCAGCGACCGGCCGGCCTACGCGACCGACCCCAACCAGCCCGGCGTCGTCGACACGCCGTGGGGCCTGCTCGACCCGAGCCCCCGGGCAGGCGCGACGCTCGTGCCGCGCAACCTGGGCGAAGCGCCCGGCTTCGTCTCCGTGAACCTGCGCGTGAGCCGGACGATCCGCCTCGGCCGCCGCAAGACGACGGCTCCACGGCCGGGAGACCCCGAGGGTCCGGGTGGCGGCCCGGGTGGTCCGCCGATGCCCATGGGTCCCGGCGGCTTCGGCGGCCGCGGCGGGCCGGGCGGGCCGGGCGGGGGCTGGGGCGGCGATCGGGGCGGGCAGGGATCCGGCCCCGGTGTGACGGTGTCGTTCTTCGCCCAGAACCTGATGAACCACGTGAACGCGGGCTCTCCTGTCGGCAACCTCAGCTCGCAGTCCTTCGGCCAGTCGCTCTCGAGCGCCGGCGGCTTCGGCCGCGGGCCGGGCGGGCCTGCGGCCTCGGGCAATCGATCGATCGAGCTGCAGGTCCGCGCCTCGTTCTGAGCCGACGCCGTCAGGCGGTGATCGTGAGGGTGTCGCTCGCGAACTGCGTCGTGTACTGGCGCAGCGCCTTGGGAGCCGGACCGCTCACGACCCGCCCGCTGGTGTCGAACTCCGAGCCGTGGCAGGGGCAGACGAAGAGCTGGCCGCGGTGCCGAACGCCTGTCAACCGGCGACCGAGCTCGCCGCCGCCTGCGCCTGAGGCAGGTCGGGCGTCTCGTGCGACCAGCAGTAGGGGTCGCCGACGATCGTGTAGTCCATCGTGCGCCGCTTCGGGACGAAGCCGGCCTCCTGGATCGCTCGCGCGATCTGCGCCTCGCTGAGCCGGAAGTGCGCCCCGGCCGCCGAGACCACGTTCTCCTCGATCATCAGCGAGCCGAAGTCGTTCGCGCCGAAGCGCAGCGAGACCTGCCCGATCTTCGAGCCCTGGGTCACCCACGAGGCCTGCACGCTCGGGAAGTTGTCGAGGAAGACGCGCGACACGGCCAGCGTGCGCAGGTACTGGAACGACGTCAGCTCGTCGCCCGCCAGGGCCGTGTTCTCGGGCTGGAACGTCCAGCCGATGAAGGCGGTGAAGCCGGAGGTGCGGTCCTGCAGGTCGCGCAGGTGCAGCAGGTGGTCGATCCGCTCCTCGAGCGTCTCGACGTGCCCGAACATCATGGTCGCGGTGGTCTTCATGCCGAGGCCGTGCGCCGCCTCCATCACCGCGAGCCACTCGGCGGTCGAGCCCTTCGCGATCCCGATGATCCGGCGCACGCGGTCCGAGAGCACCTCGGCGCCGCCGCCGGGGATCGAGTCCAGCCCCGCGGCCATCAGCCGCCGCAACGTGTCCTCCAGCGAGAGCCGCGAGACCTTCGCGATGTGCTGCACCTCGGCCGGCGACAGGCCGTGGATCCAGATCGGGTAGCTGCCCTTCATCCAGCCGAAGAGCCGCTCGTAGAACTCGATCCCGAGGTCCGGGTGCAGCCCGCCCTGCAGCAGGATCTGGCGGCCGCCGAGCGCGATCGTCTCCTCGATCTTCTGGGAGAGCTCGGCCTTGCTCAGCACGTAGCCCTCCTTCGAGGGCATGTCGCGGTAGAACGCGCAGAAGGCGCACTGCGCGGTGCAGACGTTCGTGTAGTTGATGTTGCGGTCGATGATGTAGGTGACCACCGGCTCCGGATGCTTGCGCCAGCGCACCGTGTCGGCGAGCGCGCCGAGCTCGAGCAGGTCGCCGTCGCGCAGGAGCGCGATGCCCTCCTCGCGCGTCAGCCGCGCGCCGTCCTCGACCTTTCTCCGGATCTCGTCACTCGTCCGCATGGAACCTCAGCTCCGGAACGGCCGGGATCAGGGACAGGGCGTGGGCGCGGCGATAGAACTCGCGCAGCCCGGAGCGCTCTGCCTCTCCCAGCGTGAAGACGATGTTCTCGCGCAGGTACGCCTCGTAACGAGCGGCACGGGCGGACTCGCCGCCCGCCTGGGCGGCGGCGATCGTGGCGAGCGCCTCGCGGCCGGCCCCGAGCGCCTCCTGCAGACGGCGCACGCCGGCCGGGTTCACGGCCCCGGCCCGCCCCGCCCAGAAGGCGTAGACGAAGGGCAACCCGGTCAGGCGCAGCCACTCCTCGCCGAGGTCGAGCCGCGCGGCGTCCGCCTCGTGGTCGAGCGCGGGGTCGCCGATCAGCAGTGCGGCATCCGCCACCGCGAGCATGTCGACGAGGCTGGGGCCCATCGGCACGTACTGCGGGTGCCGGCCCAGCCGCTCGCCGAGCAGGATCTTCACGAGCGTGGCGCTGGTGCGGCTCGAGGTGTCGATCGCCACCCGGCGCACGCGCTCGAGCGGGCCGCGGTGGAACAGGCACACCGAGCGCACCGGCCCTCGGCTCGCGATCGCCACTTCCGGGACGATCGAGTAGCCGCCGAACGCGTACTCGATCGAGGGCACGAGGCCGAGGTCCACGTCGCCGGCGTGCAGCCGGCGAGCGACACGCGACGGCAGGTCGCGCTCCAGGCGGAAGCCGGCGTCCGCCTCGAGCCCGAACACGTGCGGCTCCGCATTGAGGTAGCCGACGGCGCCGAGCCGGACCGCCCGGCCGCTGGCCGAGTACGCGACGGCGCTTCCCGCGCTCGCAGGGACGGTCGCGCTCACCACTCCTTGACCACGTTGAACACCGTGTCGCGCTCGACGGGCCTGCGGCCCGCTTCGCGCACGAGCCGCACCAGCTCGTGCACCGTCATCACCTGCGGGGTCTGGGCGCCGGCGTCGTGGGCGATCTTCTCCTCCGTGACCGTGCCGTCGATGTCGTCGCCGCCGAAGGAGAGGCCGACCTGCGCCAGCCGAGGCGTGATCATGATCCAGTACGACTTGATGTGCGGCACGTTGTCGAGCAGCAGCCGCGCCACCGCGATCGCCTTCAGGTCGTCGAAGCCGGTCGTCTCGGGCAGGCTCATGGCGGGCGCCTCCCACGGCTGGAAGGCCAGCGGGATGAAGGTCACGAAGCCCCCGGTCTCGTCCTGCAGCTCGCGCAGGCGCAACAGGTGATCGACCCGGTCCTCGAGCGATTCCACGTGCCCGTAGAGCATCGTGGCGTTCGAGGGGATGCCGAGCCGGTGCGCGGTGCGCATGACGTCGAGCCACTGAGCCGCGTCGGCCTTGCCCTTGATGATGCGGCTGCGCGTCTCGTTCGCGAAGATCTCGGCGCCGCCGCCCGGCATCGAGTCGAGGCCCGCCTCCTTGAGCTCGACGAGGACCTGCTCGACGCTCTTGCGGTACAGGCGGTGGAAGAAGAAGACCTCCACCGCGGTGAACGCCTTGACGTGGATGTCGGGGCGCACCTGCTTGATGCCCCGCAGCATGTCCGTGAAGTAGGCGAAGGGCAGCTCCGGGTGCAGGCCGCCGACGACGTGCACCTCGCGCACCGTCTTCGGCAGGGCGGCCACGTTGCGCACCACCTCGTCGAGGCGCATGGTGTAGGCGCGTTCCCCGCCGGGCTTCGCGGCGAAGGCGCAGAAGTCGCAGGTCGCCACGCACACGTTCGTGTGGTTGATGTGCGTGTTCCAGACGAAGTAGGCGGCGTCGCCGTGGCGCTGCTCGCGCACGTGGTTCGCGAGCAGGCCGAGGCCGAGCAGGTCGTGGCTGCGGTACAGCGCGAGCCCGTCCTCGAAGGACAGCCGGCGGCCGGCGAGGACCTTCTCGCGGATCGGCTCGAGCGCGGTATCGTGCAGGCGGGCGACGGTCAGGGTCGAGGACATCCACCTCTCCGGGGAAACGTTAGGTTAGCATCGGCGGCCGGAGCGCAGCAATCCGGCCGTAGTGCGCAAAGTCACCTTCGCCGGGACCGATCCGCCGCTATACTCCCCGGGACCCAAGAGCTTTCGAATGAAGCCCCTGACCGCCCTCTCCGCCCTGCTGCTCGCCCTGCTGCCGACGCCGCTGCCCCGGTGGCTCGACCTCGTGGGCCCGCTGCGGGCGGACGCCCGGCCCGCGCCCCGGCACACGGTCTTCCGGGGCACGATCGGCCGCAGCGACACGCTCGGCTCGGCCCTCTCCCGTTTCGCTCCGCCGCTCACCGTCTCCGGGGTCGTCGAGGCGGCGCGCCCGTTCTGCGATCTCGCGCGCCTGTCGATCGGACACCCCTTCTCCGTCGTGCTCGGGCCCGACGGGCTCCTGCGCGCCTTCTCCTACGGCGTCGACGAGCTGCGCACGCTGCACGTCGTGCGGCGCGGCGATGCCTTCGCGGCCGAGCTGGCAACGCGCCGCTACGAGCGCCGGACTCAGGTCGTCGCGGGAACGATCGAGCGCACGCTGTTCGGGGCCGTGGAAGACGCCGGCGAGACAGACCAGCTGGCGCTCGACCTGGCCGACGTCTTCGCCTGGGACGTCGACTTCAACACGGAGATCCAGCGTGGCGACGCCTTCCGCGCCGTGATCGAGAAGCTGTGGCTCGACGGCCGGCCCGTCCGCTCCGGGCGCCTGCTCGCGGCCGAGTTCGTGCGGGGCGGCCGCCGCCTGAGCGCCGTGCGCCACGAGGGCGCCGCCGGCGCCGGCTACTACGACGGCGACGGCCGGCCGCTGCGCAAGGCCTTCCTCCGCTCGCCGCTGCGCTTCACGCGCATCTCCTCGCGCTTCACGCTCTCGCGCTTCCACCCGGTGCTTCGCGTCGCGCGGGCCCACCTCGGCGTCGACTACGCGGCCCCCGCGGGCACCCCGGTGCACGCCGCCGCCGCGGGCCTCGTCGTCTCCGCCGGCTGGGCGGGCGGCTACGGCAGGACCGTGCGCCTGCGCCACGCCAACGGCTTCGAGACCCTCTACGGGCACCTCTCGCGCATCCTGGTGCGGCAGGGCCAGCGGCTCGCCCAGGGCGACCCGATCGGCGCGGTCGGCTCGACGGGCCTCTCTACGGGTCCCCACCTCGACTACCGCATGGCGCGCGACGGGCGGTTCGTGGACCCGCTGCGCGTCCAGCTGCCGCCGGCGGAGCCCATCGCGCCCGCCGAGCGGGCGGTGTTCCTGGCCGAGGCCGGCCACCTGCTGGGCCTGCTGGCTTCCCCGGCGCCCCAGGCGCGAAGCGCCAGCGTCCGCTAGGGCGGCACGCATTGCCGGGCCCGTCCCTGCGGCGTAGACTCGGAGCGTGACCCACCCGCTCGCCGCGGCCTTGGCTGTCTGCCTGCTCGCGGGCACGGCGAGCGCCGAGGTGAAGGTCCACTTCGAGGCCGGCCACGTCGATCTCGCCGCGACCGCGGCCCCGCTCTCCGAGGTGCTCGACCGCCTCGGCCGGCAGACCGGCATGAAGGTGCTCTACGAGGGCGCCGCGCCGCGCACTCCCGTCACGATCACGCTCCGGGGACGGACGCCGGCGGAGACGGTGCTGGCCGTGCTCGAGGGCCTTGGGGTCAACTACGCCCTGATCGGCGACGGGACGGGCTCCGGGGCCAGCACGCTGGTCATCGCCGGAACCGCGGCGGCAGCTCCGGGCTCCGGCCGCGCCGCTGCCGCGCCGTCCCCCCGCCGGCCTTTCGTCCAGCCGCCCGCGGCGTCGCCGGAACCGCCGGACAGCGCCGTGGACGAGGTCGAGGAAGAGGCGACCCCGGAGGAGCCCGCTCTGCTCAACGGCTCACCCGGCCCGGCGGGTGCCGACGCGAGCGTACCTCCCGTCCTGCCCCCGGATCCCCTGGCGCTCGCCGCACAGGGCGGCGAGCAGCCGACCGTTCCCCCGCCGGGAGCCGGCCTGATCCCGCTGCAGCCGGCGGCCCCGCTGCAGCCGTTCCAGGCGTCGCCGTTCACGCCCCAGCCGCAGCCGGTCACGCCCCAGCCGCCCGGTGCGCCCAACTCGAGCCCTTCGCCGGACCACAAGC
>JBGASI010000244.1:0-7034 GCA_044229815.1 Vicinamibacteria bacterium
CTACCCGGTGTTCCTGACGCTGCTCGACCTCGACGAGCTCGAAGCCCTCGCCGCGCGCCTGCGCCTGTTCGGCCACGAGCGGCGCAGGCCGCTCGCGTTCCACGGGCGGGACCACCTGGCCGGGTCGGGGCGCGGCCTGCGGGCGGAGCTGGCGGCCGTCGTCGCGGCGGAGGGTCACGCGCTGCCGCCCGGGCCGGTCCGCCTGCTCACGCACTGCCGTGTGCTCGGGCACGTCTTCAACCCGGTCAGCTTCTACTACTGCCACGACCGCGAGGATCGGCTGGCCCTCGTCGTGGCCGAGGTCAACAACACCTTCGGCGACCGGCACTGCTACGTGCTGCCCGTCGAGGGAGAGCGGCTCGCCTGGACCCGCAAGAAGCTGATGCACGTGTCGCCCTTCCAGCCGCCCGCGGCCGGCAGCTACCGCTTCGAGGTCGCCGAGCCTCGGGGGCGCTTCGACGTGGTGATCGACCTGACGCGCGGGGGAGAGACGGTGCTCTCGACCCGGCTGGCGCTCGAGCGCAGCCGGCCGCTGACGGACGCCGCGATCGCCTCAGCGCTCGCCCGCTATCCCTTCATGACGCTCCAGGTCCTGGGCGCCATCCACTTCGAGGCGTTGCGCCTGTGGTGGAAGCGCGCCCCCTTCTTTCCCCGGCCGCCCTACGACCCGGCCGCCGCCCGTGGAGGTCCCGCTTGACGCTCGACAACCTGATCGCCAGGGCCGCGCTGCCGCGCCTGCTGCGCGCCCTCGAGGGCCTGGAGCACGGCCGCCTCGCGCTCGAGCTGCCGGACGGCAGCGTCCACGCCTTCGGACGCGACGGCGGCCTGCCGCCCTCCCGCGTCCGGATCGGGAGCCCGGCCTTCTTCCGTCGGCTCCTGCTCTCGGCCGACATCGGCTTCGGCGAGTCGTACATGGCAGGGGAGTGGCAGGCGGACGACCTGCCGGCGTTCCTGGCGCTCGTCGCGCGCAACGAGGAGCGGCTGGCCGTCGCCGGCGGCCTCAGCCGGCTGCTGAACCTCGGCAACGACCTGCTGCACCGGCTGCGCCGCAACACGCGGCGCGGCAGCCGCCGCAACATCTCCTTCCACTACGACCTCTCGAACGAGTTCTTCGGCCTGTTCCTCGACGAGACGATGACCTACTCGTCGGCCCTGTTCGAGCACGCGCAGCAGCCGCTCGGCGAGGCGCAGCTGAACAAGTACCGCTCCCTCGCGCACAAGGCGCAGCTCGGGCCGGGCGACCACGTGCTGGAGATCGGCTGCGGCTGGGGCTCGTTCGCCGTCTACGCCGCCCGCAGCCACGGCTGCCGCGTCACCGGCATCACGGTCTCGCAGCGCCAGTACGAGGCGGCCCGGGCGCGGGTGAGCGCCGCCGGGCTCGAGGGACAGGTCGAGCACCGGCGGCAGGACTCCCGCGACGTGCGCGGCCGCTTCGACAAGGTGGTCTCGATCGAGATGTTCGAGGCCCTCGGCCGCGAGCACTGGCCCCTCTACTTCGGGCAGATCGAACGGCTGCTGGCGCCCGAGGGCATCGCGGTGATCCAGACGATCTCCATCCCCGACCGGGCCTTCGAGGCCTACGCGCGCCACTGCGACTGGATCCAGAAGCACGTCTTCCCAGGCGGGCTGCTGGCCTCGGTCCACCACGTGACCGGCGCGATGATCCGTTCGAGCCGCCTGAACCTGCACCAGCTCGAGGACATCGGCGTGCACTACGCGTTGACGCTCGAGCGCTGGCGCGAGCAGTTCCTGCGGCGCCTGCCGGAGGTGCGGGCGCTCGGCTTCGACGAGCGCTTCATCCGCACCTGGGACTTCTACCTCGCCGCGTGCCAGGCTTACTTCGCGACGCGACGTCTCGGCGACCTGCAGCTCGTGTTGACGCGCCCGGGCAACGTGGCGCTGGCCGGGATTCCCGCCGCCGGGGCCGCTCGGGAGGAGGCAGCGTGAGCGGACCGCGGCTCGACGCGCTCGTCGAGCGGGACCTCCTCCCCGATCCGCTCCTGAGGCTGGGCATCCGCCGGCTCGTCGCCTCCCGCGCCCGCTCCGAGTCCCGGGGCGGCGCGGAGGGGCGACAGCAGCGTCTCTCGGCGTGGGTGGAGACGCTGCGCCGCAGCCCGATCGCGATCGAGACGGACGCGGCGAACGAGCAGCACTACGAGGTGCCGGCGGCGTTCTTCGAGGCCGTGCTCGGGCCGCGGCTCAAGTACTCCTGCGCCCTCTGGCCGGAGGGTGTCTCGACGCTCGCGCAGGCGGAGGAGGCGATGCTCGCGCTCACCTGCGAGCGCGCGGGGATCGCCGACGGACAGCGGGTGCTCGAGCTCGGCTGCGGCTGGGGCTCGCTGACCCTCTGGCTGGCCGAGCGCTACCCGGCCAGCCGCGTCACCGCCGTCTCGAACTCGACCAGCCAGCGCGCGTTCGTCGAACGCCAGGCCCGGGAGCGCGGCCTCGGCAACGTCGCCGTGGTCACCGCCGACATGAACCGCTTCGCGACCCAGCAGCGCTTCGACCGGGTGGTCTCGGTGGAGATGTTCGAGCACATGAGGAACTACGAGGCGCTGCTCGAGCGCGTCGCCTCGTGGCTGCTGCCGGGGGGCCTCGCCTTCGTCCACGTGTTCAGCCACCGCAACGCGGCCTATCCCTACGAGGACCGTGGCGCGGGCGACTGGATGACCCGCCACTTCTTCAGCGGCGGCCAGATGCCGTCGCACGACCTCCTCCTGCGCTTCCAGCGCGACCTGCGCGTCGACGGGCACTGGGCCGTGTCCGGCCGCCACTACGCGCGGACCTGCGAGGCGTGGCTCGCGAACCTGGACGAGCGGCGCGACGTGGTGGACCGAGTCCTGAGCGAGACCTACGGCGCGGCGGAGCAGACGCGCTGGCGGGTGCGCTGGCGCCTGTTCTTCATGGCCTGCGCGGAGTTGTTCGGCTGGCGCGGCGGCGAGGAGTGGGGCGTCACCCACCTGCGCTTCGAGAAGCCGCGCTGAGGCCCGGCCGGGTTCAGCGGCCGATCCCCACCTGGTTCAGCATCCAGGCCAGCTCGAAGGCCCTGTCGCGCAGCGCGTCGTAGCGGCCGCTCGCCCCGCCGTGGCCCGCCGGCTCCATCTTGGTCTTGAGCAGGAGCGGCTTGGCGTCGGTCTTCAGCGTACGCAGCTTCGCCACGTACTTCGCGGGCTCCCAGTACATCACCTGGCTGTCGTTGTAGCTGGTGGTGACCAGGATCGCCGGGTAGGCCTTCTTCTCCAGGCGGTCGTACGGGCTGTAGGAGAGCATGTAGTCGAAGGCCGGCTTCTGGTTCGGGTCGCCCCACTCGAGGTACTCGCCGACGGTCAGTGGCAGGCTCGCGTCCATCATCGTGTTCACGACGTCGACGAACGGCACGGCCGAGTGGACCGCACGGAACAGGTCCGGCCGCTCGTTGACGACGGCGCCCATCAGCAGGCCGCCGGCGCTGCCGCCCTCGATCAGCAGCCCCTCGGGGCTGGTCCAGCCGTCCTTGACGAGCTGCTGCGCGCAGTCCACGAAGTCGAAGAAGCTGTTCTTCTTCTTCATCAGCATGCCGTCGTCGTGCCAGGCCTCGCCCATCTCGTCGCCGCCGCGGACGTGGGCGATCGCGTAGGCGACGCCGCGGTCGAGCAGGCTCAGCCGGTTCGCATCGAAGCCCGCCGACATGCCGTAGCCGTAGGAGCCGTAGCCGTAGAGCCACAGCGGCGAGCGGCCGTCGCGCGCGCGCCCCTTCCTGTAGACGAGGCTCACCGGCACCTTCACCCCGTCGCGCGCGGTCGCCCAGACGCGCTCCGAGGCGTAGAGCGAGGGGTCGTAGCCGCCGAGCACCTCCTGGCGCTTGCGCAGCACTGCCTTCCCGGTCGCCATGTCGTGGTCGTACACGCTCGACGGGGTGACCAGGCTCTGGTAGCCGTAGCGCAGGAGGCGCGAGCCGTACTCCGGGGTGAAGCTCACGAAGGCGGTGTAGACCGGCTCGGGAAAAGCGACCTCGCTCCAGGCGCCGCTGGCGAAGCTGTGGATCCGCAGGCGGTTGAGGCCGGCCTGCTTCTCCTGGACCACGACGTAGTCGCGGAACATCTCGACCTCGTCGAGCAGCACGTCCGTGCGCTGCTCGACGAACGGCTTCCAGTTCCGGGGCGAGGGGTCGGCGATCGGCGCGGTGACGAGGCGGAAGTTCTTCGCCTCCTTGTTCGTGCGGATGAACAGCGTGCCGTCGCGGTGCTCGACCTCGTACTTGTGGCCGCGCTCGCGCGGCAGCACCACCTTGAAGGCCCCGCGCGGGTCGCTCGTGGACAGCAGGCGCTGCTCCCAGGTGTCGGTCGCGCGGCTGCCCGACACCAGGTACTTGCGGTCCTTCGTGCGGGTCACCCAGCTGGAGAACAGCTCGTCCGTCTCGACGAACACCGTCTCCGGCGCGCCGCCGAGCTTCAGCCGCCAGAGCGTGTCCGAGCGCTTCGTGACGGGGTGCTCGGTGACGTAGAAGACCGTGGCGCCATCCGCGGCCCAGGCCACGCTCGTGACGCGCTCGGCGAGCGGCCCCTGCACGGCCCCCGTCTCGAGGTCCTTGACGAAGAGGCTGTACTGGCGGAAGCCCGTCTCGTCGGTCGAGAACATGAGCCGGGTCTCGTCGTCGCTCACCGCGAAGGCGCCGATCGAAAGGAAGGCCTTGCCCTTCGCCATCTCGTTCTGGTCGAGCAGGATCTCCTCGGCCGCCGACTCCTGGAACGCGCCGTCGGCTGCCGCGGCCTTGCGGCAGCGGATCGGGTACTGCAGGCCCTCGACCGTGCGGCTGTAGTAGTAGAAGCGACCGATGCGGGTCGGCACCCCGAGGTCGGTCTGCTTGATCCGCCCGAGCAACTCCGCATAGAGCGCGTCGGCGAAGGGCGCGAGGTCCGCCGTCTGCGCTCGCGTGTAGGCGTTCTCGGCCTCGAGGTAGGACACGACCTCGGGCGCGCCCTTCTCGCGCAGCCAGTGGTACGGGTCGGGGTACGACTGGCCGTGGTAGACGTTCACGTGGTCCTTGCGCGGCGCGACCGGCGGCGTGCCGCCGCTCGCGCCCGCGAAGAGAACCCCGGCCGACCCGGCGACGATCCCGGTCCTGAGCGCTCGGTTCACGCTTTCGTCCTCCACCCGGCTATCTAACCGCGGCGCGCGGCGCCGGGCAACTCCGGGCCCGGCCACGCCGGGGATAGAATCGTGCCGTCCGCCGTGTCGATCGCGATTCGCCGGGGGCGCGACTTGCGCCCCGGGCTTTTCCGAAGAGAGCGCCCATGAGCCCGAACCGCCCGCTGCTGTGCGCCTGCCTCCTCGTCTGCCTCGGCGCCGGGTGGGCGTCGGCTCAGGAACTCAGGCTGAACGAACTCGAGTACCTCGAGATGCCGGGTCTCAACGTGATGCTGGCCCACGACTACTACCCGGAAGGCCACCAGGGAGGCGTCGGCATCATCCAGAACGGCCTGCGCGTGGCGACGAACGGGGACCTGCGCCTGGACCGCACGCCGGGGCAGTGGCAGCCGGTGCCGAAGGTCGGCAAGCGCGTGGTGGACCGCGCGACGGGCGAGATCAGCCTGCGGGCCGAGTACCCGGACGAGGCGAAGAACCGCAAGGGCTTCAACCCCGTCGACTACCCGGACCTGCGCCTCGCCTACACCGTGCGCGTGCGTCCCGAGGGCCGCTCGTTCCGGATAAGGGTCGACCTCGAGCAGCCGCTGCCCGACGAGTGGGTCGGCAGGGTCGGCTTCAACCTCGAGCTGTTCCCGGGGCTGCTGTTCGGGAAGACCTGGGCCACCGAGACGCAGTCCGGGATCTTCCCGCGCCAGGCGAACGGGCCCGGCGCGCTCGACGCGCGGGGCGACTACCAGGTCGCGGCGCTCGCCACCGGGAAGCGGCTGGTGGTGGCGCCGGAGTCGGAACGCCAGCGCCTCGCCATCGAGGACACGCTGGGCGGAGGGCTCGAGCTCGTCGACGGGCGCGCCCAGCACAACAACGGCTGGTTCGTGGTGCGCTCGCGGATCGCGAAGGGCGCCACCGCCGGCGCGGTCGACTGGCTGGTGTCGCCGCACGCGTTGCCGGGCTTCCGCTCGGAGCCCGTGGTCCAGGTGTCGCAGGTCGGCTATCACCCGGACCAGCAGAAGATCGCCGTCGTCGAGCTGGACAAGGACGACACGAGCCGCCTGCCGATCGTGCTCTCGCGCCTCTCCGCGCGGGGTGAGCTCGAGCGCGTGCTGGAAGTGCCCGGCCAGGACTGGGGACGCTTCCTGCGCTACCGCTACCGCCGCCTCGACTTCACGGCCGTGGCGCAGCCTGGGATGTACGTGGTGAGCTACGGCGCCTCGCGCTCGGCCCCGTTCCGCATCGCCCGGGACGTCTACGCGCGCGGGGTCTGGCAACCGACGCTCGAGTACTTCCTGCCGATCCAGATGTGCCACGTGCGGGTCAACGAGCGCTACCGCGTGTGGCACGGGGCGTGCCACCTCGACGACGCGCGCATGGCCCCGGTCGACCTCAACCACTTCGACGGCTACCGCCAGGGGCCCTCCACGCTGACGCGCTTCGAGCCGGGCGCGCCGGTGCCGGGGCTGGCCGCCGGCGGCTGGCACGACGCGGGCGACGACGACCTGCGCATCGAGTCACAGGCCGACACGATGCGCGGCCTCGCCCTCGCCTACGAGGCGTTCCACGTCGACTACGACGACACCACGATCGACGAAGCCAACCGCGTGGTCGAGATCCACCAGCCCGACGGCAAGCCGGACCTGCTGCAGCAGATCCAGCACGGCGCGCTGACGGTGGTCGGGGGCTACCGCGCCCTCGGCCGCTTCTACCGCGGCATCATCACGCCCACGCTGCGCCAGTACACGCATCTGGGCGAGTTCTCGTCGCAGACGGACGGCGTCGTCTACGACCCGAAGGCCGCGCCGGCCGACGCGCCGCCGGTCGGGACGGGCCGGCCCGGCGCGCCGGACGACCGCTGGGTGTTCACCGAGCAGAACCCCCGCCGCGAGCTGGGCGCGGCGGCCGGCCGCGCGGCC
>JBGASI010000245.1:0-7032 GCA_044229815.1 Vicinamibacteria bacterium
GGGCGGGGCGGGAGAGCGGGAGGCCCACGGCCGGCGTCGGCGCGGACTCGACTGCGCTAGCGGTCATCGACATCGGCGGGCCTCCTGAGCAATCATGACTAACTTGGTGGGCATTGTGCTCTATTGGACGGAGGCTGTCAAGAGGGGCATCATCCCCCGCGGGTATGACCAGCTACGCCTTCGCGATCGACCTGCGGCGCTGCATCGGCTGCCACGCCTGCACGATCGCCTGCAAGGCCGAGCACGCCGTGCCGCTCGGGGTCAACCGCTGCTGGGTGAAGACCGTCGAGCGCGGCCGCTTCCCGCGGTCCGAGCGGCTCTTCTTCCCGGTCCTGTGCAACCAGTGCGAGGCGGCCCCCTGCGCCCGGGTGTGCCCGACCGAGGCCCTCTACCGGCGCGACGACGGCATCGTCGAGCTCGACGGCGGCCGTTGCATCGGCTGCCGAGCCTGCATGCAGGCCTGCCCCTACGACCAGCTGTTCATCGACCCCGAGACCCGCACCGCCGAGAAGTGCAACTTCTGCGCGAACCGGATCGAGAGCGGGCTGTTGCCGGCCTGCGTCAGCGTGTGCCCGACGCAGTGCCGCGTCTTCGGGGACCTGGAAGACCCGGCGAGCCAGGTGGCCAGCCTCGTGAAGGCCGGCGCCACGCGCGTGCGCAAGCCGGAGAAGCTGACGGGGCCGAAGATCTTCTACATGGGGGCGGAGGACGACGTGATCGTGCCCGAGCTCGCGGCGCGCCCCTTCCACTACAAGGAAGGGCAGGTGCGCTGGCGGCCGGCCGGCGCGCCGCGCGAGGACCCCACGCGCCCCGGCGCACCCCGGGTCGACTACGACGTGGCGCACCCGCGGCCGTGGCACGGCCTCGTGGTCGCCTACCTGCTGGCGAAGGGCGTCTCGGCCGGCGCCTTGTTCCTCTCGGCGCTGCTGTGGGCGCTGGGCCTGCGCGGGGGGCTCGTCGAGCGCGCCGGCCCGGCGCTCGCGCTCGCCTTCGCCGGGATCACCGCGGCGCTGCTGGTGCTCGACCTGGAGCGGCCCGAGCGCTTCCTGTCCGTGCTGACCCGGGGACAGCCGCGCTCCTGGCTCGTCCGGGGCGCCTTCTTCCTCACCGCGCACGCCGCCGTCGCGGGGGTCTGGCTCGCGGCGGGCGCCACGGGTGCTGACGCCGTGCGAACCTGGCTGCTGCTGCCCGCGCTGCTCGCTCCGGTGCTCGCGACCGTCTTCACGAGCTTCCTGTTCGCCCAGGGCCGGGGGCGCGACCTGTGGCTGGGCCGGGCCTCGGCGTTCGACCTGCTGGCGCAGGCGGGGGCCGGCGGCGCCGCCGTGCTGCTGCTGCTGGCGCCTTTCTGCGGCGCGGCCCCCGCGCTGCGCTCGGCGCTGTGCGCGGCGCTGCTCCTCTCGCTCGGCGCGCACCTGCTGCTGCTGGCGGGCGAGCACCTCCTGCACGCGAGCCCGACGCGTCACCGGGCGCTGGCGGTGGCGACCTACCTGCGCGGGCCCTTCGCCCGCGTCTTCTGGGGAGGAGCCGTCGTGGCCGGCGGCATCGTCCCCCTCGCGCTCCTGGCGCTCGCGCCGGCCGCCTCGGCGCCCGCCCTCGCGGCGCCGGTGCTCGCCCTCGCGGGCGCGCTCGCCTGGGACTACGTCTGGGTGGAGGCGGGACAGAGCGTCCCGCTGAGCTGACATGGAAATGAAGTCCCATCCCGACCCCTCGCAGTGGGACGACGTCGCCCTGTTCGAGTCCACGAGCTGGCCTCGGCGCGAAGAGCGCCGCTACTGGGCGATCCCCAGCATCTGCTTCAACTGCGAGTCCGCCTGCGGGCTGCTCGCCTACGTGGACAAGGACACGCTCGCGGTCCGCAAGATCGAGGGCAACCCCGAGCACCCGGCGAGCCGGGGGCGCGTGTGCGCGAAGGGCGTCGCGACGCCGAACCAGCTCGAGGACCCCGACCGCATCCTCTTCCCGCTCAAGCGCACGGGCGAGCGCGGCGCCGGCGGCTGGCAGCGCGTGAGCTGGGACGAGGTGCTCGAGGACCTGGGCGGGCGCATCCGCAAGGCGATCGTGGAGGGCCGGCAGCGGGAGCTGATGTACCACGTCGGCCGGCCCGGCGAGGACGGCTACGTGACGCGCGTGCTGCAGGCCTGGGGCCTCGACGCGCACAACAGCCACACGAACATCTGCTCGTCCTCGGCACGCGTCGGGCACTTTCTGTGGACCGGCGCCGATCGCCCCTCGCCGGACCACGCCCACGCGCAGACGATCCTGCTCCTCTCGTCGCACCTCGAGTCCGGCCACTACTTCAACCCCCACGCCCAGCGCATCGTCGAGGGTCAGGCGAACGGCGCCACGCTGATCGTGATCGACCCCCGGCTGTCGAACACCTCGGCCAAGGCCGATCTCTGGCTCGCGCCCTACTCCGGGACCGAGGGGGCGCTGCTGCTGGCGATCGCGCGCATCCTGCTCGAGGAAGGGCTCTACGACGCGGAATTCGTGCGGCGCTGGGTGGACTGGCGCTCCTACCTGCGGGCCGAGCGCAGCGACCTGCCGCTGACGTTCGAGGCCTTCGTGACCGCGCTGCGCGAGCTCTACGCGGAGTTCACGCCGGAGTTCGCCGCCGCCGAGACGGGTGTCGCCCCCGAGCAGATCGTCGAGGCCGCGCGGGCCGTCGGCCGCGCGCGGGGCCGCCTCAGCACGCACAGCTGGCGCGCCCCGGTGGCCGGCAACCTGTGGGGCTGGCAGATCACGCGCTGCTTGTACCTGCTGGTCGCGCTGACCGGCTCGGTCGCCACGGAGGGCGGGACGAACCTGCACGCGTGGAACAAGTTCGTCCCGAAGCCACCGCACCCGGCACCACCGCCGCCGTACTGGAACGAGCTGCTGTTCCCGCGCGAGTTCCCGCTCGCCTTCCACGAGGCCAGCATCCTGCTGCCCCACTTCCTGAAGGAGGGCCGCGGCAAGCTGGACGTCTATTTCACGCGCGCGTTCAACCCGGTCTGGACCTATCCCGACGGCTTCTCCTGGATCGAGTCGCTGCGCGACCCGCAGCAGATCGGGCTGCACGCGGCGCTGACGCCAGTCTGGAACGAGACGGCCTGGTTCGCCGACTACGTGCTGCCGATGGGCCTCGGCACCGAGCGGCACGACACCATGAGCCACGAGACGCAGGCGGCGAAGTGGATCGGCTTCCGACAGCCGGTGCTGCGCGTGGCGCGCGAGAAGAAGGGCGACGCGGTCGACACCACCTGGCAGGCGAACCCGGGCGAGGTGTGGGAGGAGAGCGAGTTCTGGATCGCGCTCTCCTGGAAGGTCGACCCGGACGGCTCGCTCGGGATCCGCCGGCACTTCGAGTCGCCGTATCGCCCCGGCGAGCGGATGAGCGTCGAGGAGTACTACGGCTGGATGTTCGAGAACTCCGTGCCCGGCCTGCCCGAGACCGCGGCGAAGCAGGGCCTCACGCCGCTCGAGTACATGCGCAAGTACGGCTGCTTCAAGGTGGAGGACGGTGTCTACCGTGTCTACGAGCGGCCGCTGCCGCCCGCCGCGCTCGAGGGGACGAGCGTCGACGCCGCGCGAGAGCTCGTGCTCAAGGACGGCAGGCCGGTCGGCGTGCTGGTGGACGGCGTCGCCCGCGCCGGCTTCGACACCCCGTCGCGCCGGCTGGAGTTCTACTCGGCGACGCTCGCCGAGTGGGGCTGGCCGGAGCACGCGGTGCCGCGCTACGCGCCGGGGCACGTGCACTGGAAGGAGCTGGACCGGGCGCAGGGCGAGTTCGACCTGCTGCCGAACTTTCGCCTGCCGACACTCATCCACAGCCGCGCGCCGGTCAAGTGGCTGTACGAGATCTCCCACGACAACCCGCTGTGGATCTCGACCGAGGACGCGCGCGGCTACGGCCTCGCCACCGGCGACCTCGTCAAGGTGCGCACGCGGATCGGCCACTTCGTGACGCGCGCCTGGGTCACCGAGGGCATCCGCCCCGGCATCCTCGGCATGTCGCACCACCTGGGGCGCTGGCGCGTGCGCGAGGACCAGGGCGGCTCGCGCGCCGCCTCCGCGCTGGTGAAGATCGAGAGCGAGGCGAAGGGTCGCTACCGCATGCGGCAGTTGCACGGCGCGGCGCCGTTCGCAAGCGCCGATCCCGACAGCCTGCGCGTGTGGTGGACGGACGTGGGCGTGCACCAGAACATCACCTTCCCGGTACAGCCCGACCCGGTGAGCGGCATGCACTGCTGGCACCAGCGCGTGCGGCTCGAGAAGGCCGGCCCGGACGACGCCTACGGGGACGTCGTCGTCGACACCAACGAGGCGCACGCCGTCTACAAGGAGTGGCTCGCGAAGACGCGGCCCGCGCCCGGCCCCGGCGGCCTGCGCCGGCCCACCTGGTTCGACCGGCCCTGCCGCCCCGCGGCAGCCGCGTACCGCCTGGAGTAGCGGCGGACCAATGCTGACCGGTCCGGTCATCTTTCCCCTTGACACGGGCCGGTCCGCGCGGTATCTATTCTGCTCATGACGCAGACGCGGACCATGTGCATGTGTTGTCGGCTCGGGGTCGCCCCCGGCCCGGGTCCCGCTGCGTCGGAGTCGCCGTAGAGCACACGCCGACAGCAGCAGGCACCAACGGCCCGGAGGCAACCGCCCCGGGCCGTTTTGCTTTTTGGGGAGCGATCGAGGAGACGCCCAGTAGCGTCCAGTGTGTTGGATCGACGCAAGACGTGCCCGCGGCGACACTGCGGGATCGGGGGGGGCGTACCAGGAATCGAGGGGGAGAGATGGAATCGACGAGCGTTCGTTTCGTGTTGTCCAGGGCTCGCTCGGCGCTGCGCGCCGTGGCGATCGTCACATTGCTGCCGGCTGCCGTGTTCGCCGCGGACGCCGGCGGGCCGCTCAGCGTCGCCGTGCGCGACGGCTACGGCGTCGTGCCGCACGCCACGGTCCAGGTCGCCGCGGCCGGAGGCCCGACGCTGCGCGGCACGGCCGACGACAAGGGCGTCGCCACGTTCAGCGAGCTGGCGCCGGGGCGCTACGAGGTGCGCGCCGCCTACCCCGGCTTCGCCGAGGCGCTGCAGAAGGACGTCGAGGTCGCGACCGGGACGCCACGCGCGCTCGAGCTGGTGCTGAGGATCGCCGCGCTGTCGACGAGCGTCACCGTCGAGACGGCGAACCGCCGCGAGCAGCTGCTGCTCGACGTGGCCGTGCCGACGACACTGATCGACGAGGCGCAGATCCGGGACAGTGGGGCCCGCACGGCGAAGGACGTGCTGCTCGAGCAGGGCGGGGCGGGAATCCAGGTCAACGCGGGCGGCGGCCAGGGCCACCTGTCGATCAACGGCATCCCGAACAAGGGCGTGCTGGTGCTCGTGAACGGCCGGCGCTACCTGGGCAAGGACGCCAACGGCAACGTCAACCTCGAGGAGCTGCAACTGCCCGGCGTCGAGCGGATCGAGGTGGTGAAGGGCGCGGGCTCCGCGCTCTACGGCTCCGACGCGCTCGGAGGCGTCGTCAACTTCATCACCGCGCGGCCGCAGGGGCGCGGGGTGACGAACACCCTGACCGCGAGCGGCGGCTCCTACTCGGACTACCGCGTCGACGACGTGCTGTCGTGGAACGGCGAGCGCGGCGGGCTGAGCCTGGTGGGCGGCTACCGCAGCTACGACGGCTTCGACCTGGACAAGAAGAACCCGCAGACGATCGGCCAGCCGGCGAGCAAGTACTGGAGCACGTCCGCCAGCGGCGACTTCCGCTTCGCGCCGACGCTGGTCGGCCGCTTCTACGGCGACTACCAGCAGCGCGAGGTGCGCGACTACTTCTTCTCCGGCGCGACGCAGCTCGCCTCGACCGTCTACGACTCGCAGCGCGACCTGACCCGCTACTCGCTCTCGCCCGAGCTCGAGTGGACCCCCTCGTCGCGCACGAGCCTCAACGCGACCTACACCTACGGCCGCTACCTGCGCGACGAGACGCGGGTGTTTGTCTCCGACGGTCGCACCGTGCCGCAGGCCGCGTGGCGCGAGTGGAACCAGGAGGCGAAGCTGACCCTGCGCCAGTCGTGGAAGGGGCTCGGCAGCGACCAGATCTTCCAGGGCGGCTACGAGCACCGCAACGAGAAACTGCGCCGCGGCACGCTCAGCGTGAGCGACCCGAAGCGCGACATCAACGTGCTGTGGGGCCAGCAGGAGCTGAGCCTCGGCAGACGGCTGAAGCTGACCGCGGGCGTGCGCTGGGACGACTACAGCGACTTCGGCAGCGAGTGGAGCCCCAAGGCGGACGCGGTCTTCACGCTGGCGAAGGAGCACCGCCTGCGCGCGAGCTACGGCCACGGCTTCCGCCCGCCCTTCTTCGGCGAGCTCTACCTCAACACGCCGCCGTTCTTCGTGGGCAACCCCGAGCTGGTGCCCGAGGTGTCGGACGGCTTCAGCGGCGGCTACGCCTTCGGCGGCGCGCGGGCGCAGCTCTCGGTCGACGGCTACTACACCCGGGTGAAGAACGGGATCGCCTTCTTCCAGCTCACGCCGAGCCAGTTCACCTACAAGAACATCGACCGCTACGACTCGAAGGGCGTCAACGTGCAGGCCTCGCTCGGCCTGCCGCTCGGCTTCACGCCGTCCGTCTCCTACGCCTACAACAAGCGCGAGAACCCGGACGGCGCCGAGGTGGGCGGCTACCCGAACCACGCGGGCTTCCTGAAGCTGCTGTGGGCCAACCCCCGGCTGGGCCTGCGGGCCAACCTGCGCGGGCAGCTGAACGGCAAGGTCCCGCCGGGCCTCGACGGCACCTTCCAGCCCGCCTACAACGTGTGGTCGGCGCAGGCCAGCAAGCGCTTCGCGAGCCTCGGCGCCTACGGCGTGAACCTCTACGCGCAGGTGGACAACCTGTTCGACAAGCGCGACGTGTTCCTGGCCAACCCCGACGGGACGCCGGTCACCGGCCAGTACCAGGTGTGGCTCGCGCCGCGCACGTTCCAGGCCGGGATCACGCTCGGCGCCGACTGGGCGCGCTGAGATGCCCTTGACACGAGACGAGTCCCGGGACGGCGCG
>JBGASI010000246.1:0-7025 GCA_044229815.1 Vicinamibacteria bacterium
CCGACCAAGACGCGCCCCTCGAACGAGGCGCTGCTGCGGCGCGCGCTCAAGGGCGAGGCCCTCTACCGCATCAACACGCTGGTCGACGCGCTCAACCTGGTCTCGCTGCGCGAGCAGCTGCCGTTCGGCCTGTACGACCTGCAGCGGGTCCGGCCGCCCGTCCTGCTGCGCAAGGGCGCCCCGGGCGAGGCCTACGAGGGCATCCGCAAGGGGCCGGTGAACGTCGAGGGCCGCCCGGTGCTGGTCGACGCCGACGGCCCGTTCGGCAACCCGACCTCGGACTCGGCGCGCACGTCGATCACGCTCGCGACCCGCGACGCGCTGGTCGTGGCCTACGCCCCCGCGGGCCACGCCACGGGCCGCCTGGAGGCGGTGCTCGACGCCACCGGCGAGACGCTGACGCGCTTCTGCGGCGGCAGCCTGCGCGAGCGCCGGCTGCTGTGAGCGCGCCCGCCGTGTCCGTGCCGCCCACCGCCGAGGAGCGCATCCTCGAGGGCCTCAACGAGGCGCAGCGCGAGGCGGTCGTCCACGGCGAGGGTCCGCTGCTCATCATCGCCGGGGCCGGCACCGGCAAGACGACGGTGCTGACGCGCCGGATCGCCCACCTGATCGCGACCAAGCGCGCGCGGCCGGAGGAGATCCTCGCGCTCACCTTCACCGAGAAGGCGGCGGCCGAGATGGCCGAGCGCGTCGACCAGCTCATCCCCTACGGTTACGCCGAGACCGCGATCTCGACCTTCCACGCCTTTGGCGACCGCGTGCTGCGCGAGTCGGCGCTCGAGGCCGGGCTCGACCCGCAGTTCCGCGTCCTCTCGCAGCCCGAGCAGGTGATCTTCCTGCGCGAGCGTCTCTTCCAGCTGCCGCTCGCGCGCTTCCGCCCGCTCGGCGACCCGACCCGCCACCTGGCGGCGCTCGCGACGCTCGTGAGCCGCGCCAAGGACGAGGACGTCTCGCCCGCGCAGTACCAGGCCTGGGCCGAGGCCCGGCGCGACGCCGCGACGACGCCCGAGGAGCGCGACGCGGCCGAGGCGCAACTGGAGCTCGCGGCCTTCTACGAGGCGCACCAGCGCCTGCTGGGCGAGGCGGGGCTCGCCGACTTCGGCGACCAGATCCACCGCACGCTCGGCGTGCTGCGCGAGCGCCCCGCGGTGCTGGCCCGGCTGCGGGCGCGCCACCTCTACGTGCTGGTGGACGAGTTCCAGGACACGAACCACGCGCAGCTCGAGATGCTCAAGCTGCTGGCGGGGGAGAGGGCCAACCTGACGGTCGTCGGCGACGACGACCAGGCCATCTACCGCTGGCGCGGCGCGGCGGCCGCGAACCTGCTGGCGTTCCGCCGCCTCTACCCGACGGCGCGCGAGGTGGTGCTGGTCGACAACTACCGCTCGACGCAGGTGATCCTCGACACCTCCGCGCGGCTGATCGGCTACAACAACCCCTACCGGCTCGAGGCGATCGCGGGCATCGACAAGCGCCTGCGCTCGCCGCGCAAGGACGGGGTCCCCGTCCGCCACGCCGCGTTCGACACGGTCTCGGCCGAGGCCGACGGCGTCGCGGCGCTGATCGAGGAGCGCATCCGCGCGGGCGCGCGCCCGCGCGACTTCGCGATCCTCGTCCGCAGCAACGCCGACGCCGACCCGTTCCTGCGCGCGCTGAACGTCAAGGGCCTGCCGCACCGCTTCAGCGGCTCGCGCGGCCTGTACGCGCGCGAGGAGGTGCGGCTGCTGGTCGCCTTCCTGCGCGTGCTGGCGAACCCCGACGACTCGGTCTCGCTCTTCTACCTCGCGGCCTGCGAGGTCTACCGCGTGCCCGAGGCCGACCTGCTGCGCCTCAACCACTACGCGCGGCGCAGGACGCGGCCGCTGCTCGAGGTCCTGCGCTCCCTGGACGGGAACGAGGACCTCGTCTCCGTCTCGGGCGCCGCGCGCGAGGCCGCGGCGCGGCTGCTCGCCGACCTCGAGCGCGCCGTGGCGGAGGTGCCGCGCCGACGCACGGGCGAGGTGCTCTACGGCTTCCTGCAGTGGTCGGGCCTGCTCGGGCAGCTCGCGCGGGAGGCCTCGGCCGAGGCCGAGGCGAAGGTCAAGAACATCGCGCGCTTCTTCGAGACCGTGAAGGCCTACGGCGACGTGGCGGAGCACGACCGGGTGCCGGCCTTCGTCGCACACCTCGACCTGCTGCGCGAGGCGGGGGACGACCCGGCGGTCGCCGAGGCGGACTTCGACGAGGACGCGGTGCACGTCCTCACCGTGCACAAGGCCAAGGGCCTCGAGTTCCCGGGCGTCTTCCTGGTCGGCTGCGCCGAGCAGAAGTTCCCGCTGCAGCGCCGCGGCGACCCGCTCGCCTTCCCGGCGGAGCTCGCCAAGGAGGAGCTGACCGGCGGCAGCAACGGCCACCTGCTCGAGGAGCGGCGGCTGTTCTACGTCGCCATGACGCGGGCCCGCGACGAGCTGGTGCTGACCTCCGCGAGCGACTACGGCACCTCGCGCGCGCGCAAGGTCTCGCGCTTCGTGGTGGAGGCCCTCGACCTGCCCTCGCCCCGGCCCGTCTCGCGGCGCACCGCGCCGCTCGAGGCCCTCGCCCGCCACGCCCCGGTCCAGGACCCCGCGCCTCCCCCCGAGCCGCCGTTCGCCGAGGACGAGCTGCTGCGCCTGTCCTACGGCCAGATCGACGACTACGAGACCTGCCCGCTCAAGTACCGCTACGTCCACGTCCTGCGCGTGCCGCTGCTGACGCACCACGCGGTCGTCTACGGCCACGCGGTGCACGAGGCCGTGCGGCGCCAGTTCGAGGCGCGGCTGGCCGGCCGCGAGTTCTCCGCCGACGAGCTGGTCGAGGCCTTCCGCGCGGCCTGGGTCTCCGAGGGCTTCCTCTCGCGGGCGCACGAGGACGAGCGGCTGCGCGAGGGCGAGCGCGTGCTGCGCCGTTTTCACGCGGAGGAGGCGCAGGCGCCGTGGTCGCCCCCGGCCGGGGAGGAGGAGTTCGCCGTCGTGCTCGAGCGCAACCGTGTCCAGGGCCGCTACGACCTGGTGATCGAGCGCGCCGGCGAGGTGACGATCGTGGACTTCAAGACGGGCGGCGTGCGCGAGGAGAAGGCCGCGCAGAAGCGGGCCGACGAGAGCCTGCAGCTCGACATCTACGCGCTCGCCCACCTGCGCACGCGGGGCCGGCTGCCCGAGCGCGTCGAGCTGCGCTTCCTGGAGTCGGGCCTCGCGGCCGGACGGCGGCCGACCGCGCTGGAGGCCGAGCGCACCGCCGAGCGCATCCGCGCCGCCGCCGCCGCCATCCGCCGGCGCGAGTTCCCGGCACGGCCCACCTGGCTCGCCTGCGGCCAGTGTCCCTTCCGCGAGATCTGCCCCCACACCGCCTGGGGCCCCGACGAGGGGGAGTGACGCGATGACCCTGCGCAAGACGCTCGCCCCCCTCGCGCTCGCGCTCCTGTGCGCCGCCGCGCGCGCCGAGGACCCGGCGGCGGCCTACGCCCGGGCGGTGGCGCTGCACCAGTCCGGCGACCTCGAGGGCGCCGTGAGCGCCTACCGCGCCGCGCTCGTGGCCGACCCGCGCAACGCGCTGGCCCGCTCCAACCTCGGGGCGGCGCTCGCCTCGCTCGGCCGCTACGAGGAAGCGGTCGCCGCCTACCGCGCGGCGCTCGAGCGGGCGCCCGGCGACGCGCGGATCCGGACGAACCTCGCCCTCGCGTACTACAAGTCCGCCGACATCGAGCGGGCCGCGGGCGAGCTCGCCGCGCTGCACGCCGCGCAGCCGGACGACCTGCGGACGACGCTGCTGCTCGCGGACTGCCGGCTGCAGCTGGGAGATTACGAGGCGGTCGAGGCGCTGCTGCGGCCGATCGAGGCCGCATCGCCCGAGGACCGCACGGTGCTGTACCTGCTCGGCATGGCGCTCGTGCGCGGCGGCAAGCCGGCCGAGGGCCAGGGCCGGATCGAGCGGCTCCTGCAGGCGGGCGACTCGGCCGCGGGCCAGTACCTGCTCGGCTCGGCGTCGTTCATGGCCGGGGACTATCCGAAGGCCGTCGACCACCTCTCGAAGGCCCTGGCGCAGGACCCGGCGCTGCCGGGGCTGCGCAGCCACCTCGGCCGCGCGCTCCTGTTCACCGGCGACCCGCAGGGCGCCGAGGAGGCCTTCCGGGCCGCGCTCGCGGCCGCGCCGAACGACTACGACGCCGTGTTCTATCTGGCTTCGATCCTGGAGAACCGCCGCCAGCTGAAGGAGGCCCGGCCGCACGCCGCGCGCGCGTTGCAGCTGCGGCCGCAGTCCGCCGAGGCGAAGGCGCTGCTCGCACGGATCGACCACCCGGGCGCGGCGCCGCGTCCCGCGGCGCCCGCCTCGCCGCTCGTGGGGCGCCCCGCGCCCGCGGTCCTCCTGCACCGCCCCGGGGGCGCGGCGCTGCCGCTCGCGTCGCTCGTCGGCCGCCCGCTGCTGCTCGCCTTCGGCAGCTTCACCTGCCCGCAGTTCCGGCACGGCGCCCCCGAGCTGAACCGCCTCTACGAGCGCTTCCGCGACCGCGTCGACTTCCGGCTCGTCTACATCCGCGAGGCGCACCCCGAGGGGGAGTGGAAGAGCACGGTCAACACCCGCCAGGGCGTGAGCCTCCCGGAGGCCAGCGGCGAGCGGGAGCGCGGCGAGCACGCGGCGCTGTGCAGGCAGCGCCTGGCGATCCGGTTCGAGGCGCTGCTCGACGGCATGGACGGCGCGGCCGAGAAGGCCTTCGCCGCCTTCCCGAGCCGGGCCTTCGTCATCGATCGCGCCGGCACGGTCACGTACGAGACGGCGCTCGACGAGGAGAGCCTGCGGCCCGAGGCGCTGGCCGCCGCTCTCGAGGCGGCGGCACGCTGAGGCCCGCCGGGACTTCGCAGGAGGAGATCACGATGAGCACGAGGATCGGCTTCGCGGGACTGGGCCTGATGGGAGGGCGCATGGCGCGCAACCTGCTGCGCAAGGGCTTCCCGCTCACGGTCTGGAACCGCACGCGCGAGCGCTGCCTTCCCCTCGCCGCCGAGGGGGCGAGTGTCGCGCGCACGCCGCGCGACCTGGCCGAGCACAGCGACGTGGTGGTCGCCTGCGTGGCCGACCCTCCCGCCGTGGAGCGGCTCGTCTTCGCCGGGGACGGTCTCCTCGGCGCCGTGCGCCCCGGGTTCCGCTACCTCGAGTGCTCGACCGTGAGCCCCGACACGACGCGGCGCGTGCAGGCCGCCCTGCGCGAGCGCGGCGGCGACGCGCTCGAGGCCCCCGTCACCGGCTCGAAGAACGGGGCCGAGAACGCCACGCTGCTGTTCATGACCGGCGGCGCGCGGACCGTCCACGACGAGCTGCTGCCCGTGATGATGGCGATGGGCACGAAGGCGATCCACTGCGGGGAGATGGGCCAGGGCTCCACGGTGAAGCTGATCGGCAACAGCGTCATCTCGTTCATGCTCGAGGCGCTGTGCGAGGGGATCGTGGTCGGCCGCAAGGCGGGCCTGTCGATCGAGACGATCGTCGAGGTGATCCAGGCCTCCGGCTACGCCTCGCCCTACTACGCCTTCAAGGGCGCCGCCATCGCCAAGCGCGACTTCGAGGAGCACTTCGCGATCGACCTCCTGGTCAAGGACCAGGGGCTGATGCTCGAGCAGGCGCAGGCGCTGCGGGCGCCGATGCCCGGCCTCGCCGCGATCCGCGAGGTCTTCCAGGCCGCGCGGGCGCAAGGCCTCGGCCGCGAGGACATCTGCGCGGTCGTGAAAGCCCTGGAGCAGGCTGCCGGTCTGTAGGCCCGAGAGCTTCCAGCCGGCCTAGCCGGCCGTGCCCTTCGCCTTCTTCGCCCAGGCGACCCCGATGAACGCCGCCTCGGCGACGGCCGTGGCGATCATCGCGTCGACGACGCTCGAGTTGCCGAAGCCGTACGAGTGCAGGCCCGAGGCGAGCACGAAGTTCACGCCCAGGTAGGTCATCAGGATCGTCTGGAAGGCGACGATGCTCCAGGCGGCGACGCCGAAATCGTCGATGAGGCGCTCGGCGCGGGCGTGCAGGATCGCCATGTAGGCGAGAAACGCCACCAGCGACCAGACCTCCTTCGGGTCCCAGCCCCAGTAGCGGCCCCACGACTCGGAGGCCCACATCGAGCCGGTCATGATGCCGGTCACCAGCAGGATCGAGCCGACGTGGATGTACCAGTACTGCAGCTCGGCCATGCGCAGCGCCAGGCCGCGCCGCGCCGGCGCGAAGGCCGCGAAGCCGATCTGCATGTGCGCGATCACGACGCCGAGCGCCAGCACCGCGTAGCCGACCATGATGATCGGCACGTGGACCGCCAGCCAGTAGGTGCCGGAGAGCACCGGCGGCATCGGGTGGATGAAGGAGTCGATCGGCAGCAGGTCCGTCAGCGCCATCGTGACGGCGGAGCCGGCCGCCGCGTTGAGGACCACGATGCGGTTGCGCAGGAAGACGCTCGCCAGCACCGCGAAGGCGCCGACCCCCCAGCCCAGGAACAGCAGCGACTCGTACATGTTCGAGGCCGGGATGCGGCCGGCCACGCCCCAGCGCAGCCAGATGCCCCAGCTCATCACCAGGAAGCCGGCCACGAGCGCGGCCCCGGCGATGAGGTCGAGCGCGCGCTTCTCGCTGTACATCCCCGCGATCGCCAGCACGAGCGCGAACGCGAGCACGACCCAGGCGATCCGCGTCGGCCGCGCCCGGTTGTAGGTGATCTCCTGCTCGAGCCTGGCGGGCGCGATCCGGGAGGCCCCGACGCCGGAGTCGAGCACGGCGCGCAGGTCGGCCGGGCCGCGCAGCGCGGGCGCCGACCAGGCGGCCGCGGGGTCGCCGGCCGGGACGGCCAGGATCGCCTCGTGGCGCAGGAACTGCACCATCCAGTACAGGCGCTGCTCCAGCTTCTGCGCGCTCTTCTGCAGCTTCGTGAGCGGCCGCTCCTCCTGCTCCGCCGCCTGGGCCTCGTTCGCCAGGGCCGCCAGCTTGTCGTTGGCGGCCAGGTCGCGGAACGACGCCCAGCCCGTGCCCGGCGCGAGGCCGAG
>JBGASI010000709.1:0-2511 GCA_044229815.1 Vicinamibacteria bacterium
ACCCGCGCGAGCGCTACCGTGTCGTCGTGGTCGCCGACAACTGCGCGGACCGCACCGCCGAAGTGGCGACCGCGGCGGGCGCCCGCGTCCTCACGCGCGTGGACGCGCAGCGCCGGGGCAAGGGCTACGCGCTGGCGCACGCCTTCGAGACGCTGGGGGCCGAGGCGGTCGCCGACGCGTTCGTCGTCGTCGACGCCGACACGCTCGTCTCACCCAACCTGCTCGGGGCCTTCGCGGCGCGGCTCGCGGCCGGGGCGCAGGCGCTGCAGGCCGAGTACGGCGTGCGCAACCCCGCGGCGTCCTGGCGCACCCGGCTCGCGCACCTGGCCTTCACGCTCTTCCACGACGTGCGCTCGAGCGCCCGCGAGCGGCTGCGGCTCTCGTGCGGCCTGCGCGGCACCGGGATGGGGTTCACGCGCGCCCTGCTGGCGCAGGTGCCCCACGACGCCTTCTCCGTCGTCGAGGACCTCGAGTACGGGATCCGGCTCGGCCTGGCCGGCCACCGCGTCCACTACGTGGCCGAGGCGCGGGTGGTCGGAGAGATGGCCGCCTCGGAGGAGGCCTCGCGCTCACAGCGCGAGCGCTGGGAAGGCGGGCGCCTGCAGATCGCGCGGCGCTTCGCGGGGCCGCTGCTGGCGCGGGCGCTGCGCCAGAGGAGCGCCGTGCTGCTCGACCTGGCGCTCGACGTGCTCGTCCCGCCGCTCTCGTACGTCGTGCTGGCGGCCGTGGGCGGACTGTGCGCCTCGGGCGCGGGCCTGGCGTTCGGGCTCCGCACGTGGCTGGCGAGCGGCCTGTTCGCCGTGGCCGTGCTCGGGCTCGTGGTCTACGTCGCGCGTGGCCTCGTCTCGTCGGGCCTGGGCTGGCAGGGTGTCGCCGACCTCCTGCGCGCCCCGTTCTTCGTGGCCTGGAAGGTCGCGCTGCTGCTGCGCCGCGGCGGCGCGGCGCGGCGCGGCGAGTGGGTGCGCACGAAGCGCGAGAACCGGCCCTCCTAGCCCCTCAGGCGGCGTCGGGCCGGCGCAGCTCCGGGTCGGGCGCCTGCAGGGGGCGGCCGCGCAGCCGGCCATGTCCTCGACGAGGTAGCGGCGCCACAGCCGGCGTGGCTCCTGCGACAGGCGGAACAGCCACTCGAGGCCGGCGCGCGAGACCCAGGCTGGCGCGCGCTGCACGGCGCCCACGTAGAAGGCGAGCGTCGAGCCGGCGCCGATGCCGACCGCCGGGCGGTAGGCGTCCTCGAAGCGGGCGAGCATGAGCTGCTTGCGCGGCGGCAGGCAGACGACGATCAGGCGCGCGCCGCTGTCGCGGGCGCGGACAAGCGCCGCCTCGGCCTCCTCGGGCGCTCGCTCGAGGTCGAAGTCGGAGGCGTCGTAGCCGGCGATCTCGAGCGCCGGGTAGCTCGCCCGCAGCTTCCGGGAGGCCTGCTCGCAGCTCTGCGCGGTCGCGCCGAGGAAGTAGACCGGGACCCCCTCCGCCGCGCAGCGCGCCATCAGCGGCTCGAAGAGGTCGCTGCCGCTGACCTTCACGCGCACGGCCAGCCCGAGCAGCCGCGAGATCACCACCAGCGGGATGCCGTCCACCACGCTGAGGAAGGCCCGCGCGTAGGCCGCGGCCATCGCCGGCTCGTGGCGCGCGATCGCGATGTGGTCCACGTTCGGGGTGAGGACGAAGCCGCCCTTGCCGCCCTTCGCCCGCTCGGCGATCAGCGCGGTCGCCTCGTCGAGCGAGACCGCGTGGGCGCGGACAGGACCGTACTGAACGGCGCTCACAAGGCGCAGGACGACACCCCTCTCTCGCTCGTGCACTGCTCGGGTCGGGCTCGCGACGGCGGTCAGGCCGGTTGCCGGCAGGCCTCGGCCAGCGCCGCGCAGACGTAGTCCTGCTCCTCCTCGGTGAGCTGCGGGAACAGCGGCAGGATCAGGTTGCGGTCCTGCGCGCGCTCGGACTCGGGCAGCGGCGCGCGGTCCGCGCGGCGGTAGGGCAGCTCGCGGTGCGCGCACATGATGCCCCGCCGCGTGGCGATGCCCTGGTCGAGCAGCCGCTGCATGGTCGCGCGCTGGTCGAGGCCCTCGGGCAGCCGCACCGAGTAGCTCTGCCAGTTGCTGCGCGCCCAGGCGGGCTCCACCGGCAGCAGCAGGCCGGGCACGCCGGCGAGGATCTGCGCGTAGCGGGCCGCGATCCGGCGGCGGTCCGCCACGATCTGCGGCAGGCGCTTCAGCTGCTCGCGCCCGACCGCGGCCTGGATGTCGGTCATCCGGTAGTTGTAGCCGACCACCGAGTGCTCCTCGAAGACGACCGAGCGCGAGGAGTGGCGCTCGCGGTCGTTCACGCTCATCCCGTGCTGCCGCAGCAGCCGGAACAGCGCGTCGTGCTTCGCCTCGTTGGTCGTCAGCATGCCGCCGTCGCCGGTGGTGATGACCTTGCGCGGGTGGAACGAGAAGCAGGCGATGTCGGCGTGCGGCCGGCCGATCGGCTCCTCGCGGCCGTCGACCACGATCGCGCTGCCGCTCGCGCAGG
>JBGASI010000247.1:0-6995 GCA_044229815.1 Vicinamibacteria bacterium
CTCGCCGAGCCCGACCTCGTCGGCGAGGAGGCCCGCCGTCAGCAGGTCGAACACGGCGTTCTCCCCGAAGTACCAGCCCGCGCGCAGCCCGCGCTTGCCCTGGGCCGGGTAGCTCGTGGCGTAGGCGCTCGCGCGCGAGGCGGCGGCCTGGTCGCGCCCGGCCGCGAGCACCTCGTCGCGGCAGCGACGCAGGTGAACGGGGTCCAGCGCCCGGCCGCCCGCCCGCCCCGTGAGCGCGGCGAACGCGTAGCCGCGGGCCGCCGCGCCGTAGCCCTCGAACAGCCGCCACCAGCCCCAGCGCCGGCTCTCGGGGCGCGAGGGGTCGAACTCACCGAGCAGCAGGGCGTGGGCGGCGTGGTCGCCGGTCGCCAGGAAGATCTCGGTCGCCGCCCAGGCGACCTCGTCCCGGTCCTCGAACACGTCCCCGTAGTGCGTCACGCGCTGGTAGGCGCCCGCGCGCCCGTGCCGCGCCCACGCGCGCTGCAGGAAGGCCCAGCCGCCGCGCGCGGCCTCGAGCGCGCGCCCGGCGTCCTGCGGGAACGCCCGCCGGAAGGCCGCCGAGGACGCCGCCTGCGCGAGCGCCGCCGTCGCGGCGGCGGTGGCCGAGGTGTTCTTCGGGAACACGACCTGCGGGTCGCCGTGGTCCGGCAGCACGTCGTCCTCGTACGCGCGGTCGCGCGGCCGCACGAGGAAGAAGAAGCCGCCGTCGTCGTCCTGCAGCCTGAGGAGCGCCAGCACCTCGCGCCGGGCGACCTGGATCACGTCGGAGACGCCGTCGCCGCTCTCCGGGAGGCCGAGGTCGTCCAGGCCGGCGACGCCCGGGAAGGCGTCGGCCGCGAAGACGAGGTGGTGCACGAGCAGGGCCGAGTCGATCGTGTACTTGCCGTAGTCGCCCGCGTCGTGGTGACCGCCGCTCGTGTCGCGCGGGCCGCTGCGCACGGCGGGGAAGAGCGCGTCCGCGAGCCGCGCCAGGCGGGGCGCCGTGTGCCGTGGGTTGCCCGCGGCCGGCTTCGACAGCCCGTCGAGCTGCGCGTCGAACGCGGCCGTGCCCGCGGCCGGCACCAGGGCGGGCGCGAGGTGGCAGGCGCCGTGGCCGTGGCGAGTGAAGGGCAGCGTCAGGGCGGAGCCGCAGCGCTGGTGGTAGAGGCCGAGCGCGTAGGTGCGCGCCAGCAGCAGGGCCACGTCGGCGTCGATCCGGAACGGTCGGGAGCGGCCGAGGCCGGGCACGCGCAGGCGGTAGACACCCGGCGTTCGCAGGGCCGAGAAGTCGGCCTGCAGGACCTGCCCGTAGGCGGGCGGCTCGCCGGGCATGCCCTCGTCCGGGCGGGGCTCGAGCACGCCGCGCAGCACGGCGCGACCGCCGTCCGCGGGTTCGATCGAGAAGCGGCGGTTCAAAGGCGCCGGCATCTCGCCGAGGCTGCCGGCGAAGAAACCGACGAAGGCCCGCTTCGGCAGGCCGGGGAGGTAGCCCACCTCGCTCGCGTGCAGGGCGGGGCCGACGCGGTCGGCGTCGACGCGGGCCTCCCAGGCCGTGGCGGCGAGGCCCGCCAGGGGCGGCAGCGACATTCGCAGGAGCCCTCCCTCCGGCAGCGGCTGCGCCAGCGCGAACAGCAGCGAGGTCGAGACGCGCAGATCGCGCGTGCGCAGCGGTGCGTACACGACGCGCCGCCGCAGCCCGACCCGCGTGACCCCGGCGCGCCGCCCGTCCACCCGGGCGTCGACCCGGTCCGGCGAGGGCGCCTGAGGCAGCGGGTCCTCCCGCGTCACGAGCCGCAGCTCGACGAGCGTCGGAGAGACGACGCGCAGCTGCGAGGAGCCGACCGGCGAGACGAACGTGTCGTCGGTTGCCGGACGGGCGCCCGCGGACGCGGCGAGCAGGAACACCAGCACCGTTGCGCTCGAGGCCATGGCAAAGCCCTACACAAGGATCGTGCCGAAGGGCGCCGCCTTTCCCGATCGGCCGGTCCCCGCAAGTCGCTGAGGCGGCGGGCCGGTCGCCCTCACGCGGCCGCGGACCTGTCCGGGGCCTGTGGCGCTTCGCCCCGCCCCGTGGCGGGAGGGCCGCGCGGGCGGTTGCTCCGGCGGGGACACATCCTGAGCGCTCAACGACTTGGCGTCGACGCGGCCCGGCACGCCGCTTGTTCTCTCGAAGGCCCGTGAGCCACCCGTCCCCCGATCCTGGTCCCCCGCAGCGCCGGCCCGCGGCCGCCACGCGCGTCGCCGTCAACACCCTGTCGAACTACGCGCGCTTCGGCGTCTCGATGGCCGTCTGGTTCTTCCTCACGCCCGCGATGGTGCACGGCCTCGGGGAGCAGGAGTACGGCCTGTGGTCGCTCGTCTACTCGGTGGTCGGCTTCTTCTCCCTGCTCGACCTCGGCATGGGCACGGGCGTCGTGAAGTGCGTGGCCGAGGCCACCGGAAACGGCGACGCGGGGCGACGCAACCGCATGCTGAGCACCTACGCCGCCGCCTACGGCGGCGTCGCGCTCGCGGCGGCGCTGATCCTGGGCGTGCTGAGCCTCGTGTTCAACCGCGTGTTCTCCATCCCGGCCGAGGCCCATGGCCGGGCGCTCGCCGCGCTGTGGCTGATCGGCCTGCGCGCGGTGGTGCTCGCCTTTCCGCTCAGCCTGTTCCGCGGCATCCTCTACGGCCAGCAGCGGCTGGTGCTGCTGAACGCGCTGCAGGCGCTGTCGCTCGTCGCCTACGGTGTCGGTGGCCTGCTCGCGCTGCACTACGGCGCCGGCGTCGTCGCGCTCGCGGCGATCGGCCTTGCCTCGATGCTGCTCGAGCACGCGCTCTACGCGGTCTTCGCCTGGCGCCGCACGCCGGGGCTCGCGCTCTCGCCGCGCCTCGTCGACACCTCGCTGCTGCGCGAGGCGGTCTCGCTGTCCGTGTCGCAGCTGCTGATCGCCGTCTCCGGGCTCGCCATGCTGCGGACGGACCCGGTGGTGATCCAGCTGGCGATCGGCCTCTCGGCCGTCGGCGTCTACGCGGTCGCCCTGAAGGCCGCCGAGAACGGCTTCATGCTGGTGAAGCAGTTCGTCAACGCGCTCTCGCCGCTGATCGCCCAGCTCCACGGCGGCGGCCGCTCGGAGCGGCTGCGCGAGGTGCTGGTGAGCGGCACCCGCTTCGCCTGCGTGCCGGCGGTGCTCCTCGCCGTCGGCTGCTACGTCCTCGGCGGGCGGGCGCTGGTGCTGTGGGTCGGCCCGGGCTTCGAGGGCGCGGGCCCGGTGATGAGCGTCCTCGTGACGGCGATGGCGCTGGCCGTGCCGCAGATGATGGTGTTCAGCCTGCTCACCTACACCGACCGCCACCGGCTCCCCGCGCGCGCCTCGGTCGCGGCGGCGGTCCTCAACCTCGCCCTGACGCTGCTGCTGGTGCGGCCGCTCGGGCTGCTCGGCGTGGCGCTCGGCACGCTGCTCGCCACGCTGATCGTGGACGTCTTCTGGGTGCTCGGCTCCGGCTGCCGCGAGCTCGGCGTGCCCTACGCGGGCTACCTGCGCGAGGGCATCCTGCCCGCCCTCGTCCCCGGCGCCCTGCAGTGGGCGATCACGGCCGCCCTGGTGGCGTTTCGCCCTCCCGCGTCGCTGCTCGAGGTGGTGGGCTACGGCCTGCCCGGCGTGGCCGCGTATCTCGCGCTGTTCTGGCGGGTGGGCCTCGGGGACGAGGAGCGCCGCTGGCTGCTCGCGCGCCTGACGCGCCGGCGGCCGAGCCCGTTGCCGCTGTCGCAGGAGCAGCCGGCGTGAGCGCCGCCGCGCCGCTCCTCGCCTTCTTCCCGGCCCTGCCGGAGCCGCCGACGACCGGCGGCGAGATCTACAACAGGGCGCTCGTCGACGGCCTGGGCCGCGATCGCGAGCTGTCCGTCGCCACCTTCGCCGGGCTGGGCGTCACGGCCGCGACGTCCCCCCGCGACTACGCGGCCGCCGCGCTGGCGTGGCTCGACCGCCAGCGCCTGGCGCCCCGCGCGGTGCTGGAGGACACCTACGTGTACCGCCAGTCGGGCCCCCTCCTCTCCGCGCTGCGCGCGCGCGGCTTCGGGCCGATCGTCGGTTTCGGCCAGGCCCTCTACCCGCGCCGCTTCCGCTCGCCGCTGGTGCGCGCCCGGGCCTGGTGGGCGCTCGCCCGCCAGTTGCGTCGCTACGACCGCCACGTCGTCGTCAGCGAGGCCATGCGCCGCGCCTACCGCCGCCTGGGCGTGCCCGCCTCGCGCGTCGACGTCGTCCTGCCGGGCTTCGAGCTCGTCGCGCGCCGGCCGCCCGGGGCGCGGGCCGCTCATCCGGGCCTGCGGGTCGTGACCGCCGGCACGTACATGCCGGCCAAGGGACAGCACCTCGTGGTCGAGGCGCTCCTCGCGCTCGGCCCGGCGGGTGCCGCGGGGGGCCGGTTCAGCCTCGAGGCCCTCGGCTCGAAGCGCCAGGCACCGGCCTATGTCGCGGCCCTCGAGGCCCGTGCCGCCCACCTGGGCGAGCGAGCCCGCCTCTTTGCCGACGTGCCGCAGGAGCGACTGTGGGAGGCCTTCGCGCGGGCGGACGTGTTCGTCTTTCCCGCGACCGGCGAGGGGCTCGGCATGGTCGTGGTCGAGGCGATGTTGTGCGGTTGCGTCCCGGTCGTGGTGGACGACGGCCCGCTGCCGGACCTCGCCGGGCGGGACGGGACCGCCGGCCTCGTCGTGAGCCGCCACCCGGCCTCGATCGCCGCGGCGCTCGTCCAGCTGGCTGGCGACCCTGCCCGCCTCGCGATCCTGCGCGCCGGCGCCATCGCCCGCGCCCGGTCCCTCGCGCGGGACTGGCCCGAGACGATCGCGGCCTTCGCGGCGGCGCTCGACCGGGCGGTGGGCGGCTGGGGCGGCGTGCCCCGACGTGGGGCGAAAGAGAGTGACACCGCCGGGGGCAAGGCCACGCTGAGCCCTTCACATTCAACGACTTCTCGTTGAGGGCCGATCGGCACGCGGGTTGAAGCTGGACGGGCATGGCCACGATCGCCCTCGCCGAGCCCCTGCTGCCACCGAAGCCCCGTCCTCGTTCCCGACCGATCCACGTGCTCTGGGTGAACGAGCACGCGCGCTTCACGGGGGGGGCCGAAGCGTACGTTCACCGGACCGCCCGCCTGCTCGCTGGGCGCGGGGTCCGCAACTCGCTCCTCTACGGGGTCGAGGGCTGGACCGATCCAGGCTTCCTCGCGCCCTTCACCGGGTCCTGGCCGCTGGTCGACGTGTCGCGGCAGGTGCGCGAGATCGCCCCGGACGTGGTCTACGTGCACCGCGTGGCGGGCGCGCCGGCGATCGAGGCGATCGCACGGCCCGGCATCCCCACGCTGCGCTTCTTCCACGACCACCGGCCGTTCTGCCTGCGCGAGCACAAGTACACGACCCTCGGCTCGTCGACCTGCACCCGGACGCTCGGGCCCGGCTGTTACGCCTGCCTCGGCTTCGTCAATCGCTCCGACCACTGGCCGGGGGTCGAGCTGCGCGGCACCTTTGCCCTGGAGGCGGAGCTGGACGCGTGCCGCCGCCTCGCCGGCGTCGTCGTCGGCTCGCGCTACATGGCCGGGCACGTGGCGGGGCACGGGTTCTCGCCCGGGCGCGTGCACGTGCTGCCCCTCTACGCGCCCGAGCCGGCCGACACGGCGCCGGTCGAGAGGGAGCGGGGCCAGCTGCTCTTCGTCGGCCAGCTCGTCACGGGCAAGGGCCTCGACATCCTGCTCGACGCGCTGGCGCTGCTGCCGGCGGACCTGCGGCTCTCGATCGTCGGCACGGGCCGGCAGGAGCGCGAGCGGCGCGCCCAGTGCGAGCGGCTCGGCCTCTCGGGCCGCGTCCGCTTTCTCGGCTCGCGTTCGCCTGAGGAGCTCGAAGCCCTGTACTCCGCGGCGTGGGCCGTCGTCGCCCCGAGCCGCAGTCCCGAGACGTTCGGCCTGGTGGGGCCGGAGGCGATGCGCTTCGCCACGCCCGTGGTGGCGACGCGCGTGGGCGGCACCGGCGAGTGGCTCGAGGAGGGCGTGACCGGCCTCGCCGTGCCCCCGAACGACGTCGTCGCCCTGGCCGAGGCGCTGCGGCGCCTGCACGACGATCCGGCGCTCGCGCGGCTGCTCGGCCTCGCCGCGCGCGAGCGCTACCTGGCCCGTTTCCGGCCCGCGCAGCACATCGACCTCCTGCTGCCCCTGCTCGAGGGGGTGGTTCGATGAGCCCCCTGGCGGCGGACCCGGGGCGACTGACCCTGCGCGGCGGGGCGCAGGTCGAGGCTGGCCTGCGCGCGGTGCTCGAGTCGGCGGCCGATCGCGTCGCGGCGGTGGCCCCCGCGGGCAGCGTGCGCGCGCTGGTGCTGCTCGGCGGCTACGGCCGCGGCGAGGGCGGCGTCCTGGTCGAGGGCGGCCGCGAGCGGCCGCACAACAACCTCGACCTGCTGCTCGCCGCCCGCGGGCTCGACGCCGGCACGCGGGCCGAGCTCAAGCTGAAGCTCGACGAGGCGCTCGAGCCGGTCGCGCGCGAGGCGCAGGTCGGCATCGATCTCTCGGTGCACGACGACACGGCGCTCGCCCGCGACGAGTGCCGGGTGATCTGGTACGACGCGCGCCACGGCCACAAGACCCTGCTCGGCGACGTCTCGTTCCTGCCGGGGCTGCGGCACTTCAGCGTCGAGCGCATCCCGGCCACCGACGCCCTGGACCTGCTGGTCAACCGCGGCACGCTGCTGCTGATCAACGAGCTCCTGGTGGCGCGCGATCCGGCCTCGCCGGCCACGCGCCGCAACGTGGTCAAGCACGCGGCGAAGGCCGTGATCGGCTACGGCGACGCGCTGTTGTTCTTCCTCGGGGCCTACCACTGGAGCTATGCCGAGCGGCAGCGGCGCATGGCGGCGCGCGGCGACGTGGACGCCGGCTTCCGCCGGCTCTACGACGACGCGATGGAGTTCCGCTTCCGGCCGGACTACGCGGGCTTCGCCCCGCAGGACCTCGCGGCCTGGGGGGAGGCGCTGCGCGCGGCACTCGAGCCCGTGCAC
>JBGASI010000248.1:0-6993 GCA_044229815.1 Vicinamibacteria bacterium
CGGTCCCAGCCGTACTGGACGATCGCCTTGTGCCGACCCGCGTCGCCGAGCCCGCTGCGCAGCGCGGGCGACTCGAGCAGCTCGCGCACGGTCTGCACCCAGGCGCGGACGTCGGTCGGCGGGAGGAGCACGCCGTCGCTGCCGTTGCGCACGACCGACGGCACGCCGCCGACGTTGCTCGCCACGACCGCGCGGCCCGCCGCCCAGGCCTCCAGGATCACGATGCCGAACGGCTCGTGGATCGAGGGCAGCAGCATCAGGTCCGCCGCGTGGTAGGCGCCCGCCAGCTCCCGCGAGCCCGCCGGCAGCCCCTCGACCACGTGAACGCGGCCGGAGACGCCGAGCCGCTCCGCGGTGCGCTCGATCAGGCCCCGGTAGGCCGGGCTGGTGACGGGTCCCACGAGCGCGAGGTGCAGCCCCGGCCGCTCGGCGGCCAGCGCCGCCGTGACCTCGACCGCGAGGCACTGGTTCTTCTGCGGGTCGATGCGCCCGACCACGAGCAGCAGCTCGTCCGAGGCCCGCATGCCGAGGCGGGCGCGGAAGCGCGCGCCGTCGCCGCCGGCGAAGCGCCGCGCGTGCACACCGTTCGGCAGGTGGAGCACCGGCACCTGCGGGTAGAGCTTCTGCGTCTCACGCCGCTCGCGCTCGCCCACGCACAGGATCGCTCCCGCGTCGGCCAGCACGCGGCGCGAGCCGACGGCCCAGCCGAGGGCGCGCCCCCACTCGATCGTGCCCTCGGTGGGCTCGAGCAGGCGCTCGACCTCGCGGCCGGGCACGTCGTGCAGCCCGCCGTGGAGCGAGACCACGTAGGGGACCCCGCGCAGCCTGGCGGCGGTGCGCACGATGCCGCCGAGCCGCTTGCCGGTGTGCAGGTGCATCAGGTCGACGCCCGGCTCGGCGAGCAGGGCGCGCAGCATCGGCAGCGAGAACAGGTTGCCACCCACCCGGTCGAGCTGGGCCCGGTTCTCGGCCGACAGCCCGACGTACGGGTAGATGTAGGGGAAACGGCGCACGCGCACCCCGTCGATCGCTTCCTCGGGAACCGGGTCGAGCGCGTTCGCGCACAGGATCTGAGCGTCGTGGCCCAGGGCCGTGAGCCGCCGGCTGGTCTCGAGCACGACCGTCTCCGTCCCGCCCCAGGCGCGGCGGGTGAAACGGCGGGCGATCTGCAGGGTCTTCACGCGGCATCCTCCAGGAAGGTCTCGATGTCCGACACGTAGCGCGCCAGGGTGAAGCGGCGCTCGACGCAGGCACGCCCTTCGCGCGCGAGGCGCGCGCCCAGCCCCTCGTCGGCCAGCAGCCGGCCGAGGGTCGCGGCGAGGTCGCAGGCGTCTCCGGCGCGGAACACGAGCGCGTTGCGCTCGTGTTCGAGGAACTCCTGCGGGCCGCCCTCGTCGGTGCTGACGACGGGCGTGCCCGAGGCCATCGCCTCGAGGTGGCTCAGGCCGAAGGGCTCCTTCCAGATCGAGGGGAACACGAGCACGTCGTGCTCGCGGTGGAGGGCGGGCACGTCGGCGTGCGGCAGCCGGCCCAGGAAGCGCACCGGCACCCCGGCCTGTCGCGAGAGCCCGCGCAGGCGGGCCTCGTAGCCGGCCTGCCCCTGCCCCGCGATCGTCAGCTCGAACTCCGGCGTGCCGCGGCCGCGGCTCAGGAGCGCCGCCGCCTCGAGCAGGGTGTGGACGCCCTTGTACTCGTGGAGCTGTCCCGCGTACAGCAGCCGGGCGGGGCCCGTGCGGCGCGCCCTCTCCAGGCGGGCCGGGAAGCGCTCGATCGGGATGCCCTGGTGGATCACGCGCGCCCGGCCAACCGGCACGCCCTTCGCGACCAGGGCGTCGCGCAGCGCCGCGCTGATGCAGGTGGTGTGGCGCAGCCGCACCGCGCTCAGCGTGAGCTCGCGCGCAGCCAGGCGGTCGAGCAGGGTCGCGGCCCAGGATCGCGGCGAGCGCTGCAGCCGCGCGGGCAGGTAGCCGGCGAGGTGCTCGTCGTTCAGCGTGTAGGCGACCGGCACGCCCGAGGCCTCGGCCGCGATCGCGGCGCCGAGGCTCAGACGCAGCTGCGACCAGACGAAGACGCGGTCCGGCCGCTCGGAGGCGATGGCGACACGCGTCACGGCGGCGTTGCGCGCGCTGACTGCGGCGCGGCGCCGGCGCGAGCGCCGCGCCGGCCGGTCGAAGGGCGTCTCGAGCTCGAGGCGGCGCTGCACCTCGGGCTCGTGCCCGACACCGGCGTCGCGACGCGGCGGCGCGGAGGTGAGCACGCGGACCTCGTGGCCGCGCGCACGCAGCGCGCGGCACACCTGCGCGCACAGGATCTCGTAGCCGCCGAGCACGTCGGGCGGGAACAGGTTCGAGACCACGAGGATCTTCACAGCACGGCCTCCCCGGAGCACGACAGGTACAGCTTGTCGACGCCGTTGAGCACGACGCCGGCGACCGGCACGCCGGTCCCGCTGATCCGCGCCAGCGCGTGCTTGACCCTCGAGGCGGACGGCCCCTGGCTGCGCACCACGAAGACGACCGCGTCCATGTCCGGCGCGAGGATCTCGGCGTCGGCGGAGTCGAGCACGGCCGGGGCGTCGACGATCACGACCGAGTGCAGCGACGACGCGTCGTCGAGCAGCTCGCCCATGCGCTTCGAGGCGACGACGTCGGTGAGCGCCGCCTCCCCCATCCCAGGCACGCAGGCGACGCCGAGCAGGCGCGTCGGGTGGGTGACGTCGGCCAGCGCCTCCGACCGGAACGACAGCACGCTCGCGAGGCCCCCGGCCTCCGCGGGCGCCAGGGACGAGACCGCGAGCGCCGGCGCGTTGGCGCCCCCGATCGTCGGCAGCAGCCGGCGCAGGAAGACGAGCGCGAGCCGGGCGCTCGTCACGCCGCGACTGGACGCAGCAGCAGCCCGCTCCGCGAGGGCTTCGAGCCGGGCGCGCAAGCGCTCCGAGAGATGCGGCCGCGCGCGGCCGGCGAGGCCGCGCAGCGCCACGAGGCCACGGGCCCCCTGGCTGCGGGCGCCCGCCGCGATGCGCGCCTCGACGTCGGCCGGCAGCACGAAGCCCCCGTCGAGCGGATCGTCGGCGAGGGCATGCTCGCGCAGTGACGGGCGCCGCTGCCGCGGCAGGCTCGCGTCGAGCAGCAGCACGCGCTCGTCCTGCCGACCGAAGGTCGCGGCCAGGTAGGCCGCCACGAGCGTCGTGCCCTCGCCGGGGGTAGCGCTCACCACCATGATCCGCACGCCGCGCTCGGGCAGCGCCCGGCGCAGCTGGCGGGTGAGCCGGCGGAAGGGCTCGAACAGCGGCGACTCGCTGCCGTCGGGCAGCCGCGCCAGGTGCGGCGGCAGCTTCGGGATCACGGCGAGCGTGCGCGCCCCGGCCAGCTTCAGCGGGACCTCGGCGCCGGAGCGGACGCTGAGGTCGCGGGCCTCGTCGGCAGCGGCCAGGCCGAGGCCCACGATCGCGCCGAGCGCGATCATCGCGATCAGCAGCGGGTAGCGAGAGGCCTGGATCGGGAACACCGGCGGCACCGCGACCGAGACCACCGTGAAGTCGGCCTCGCTCGAGCCGGCGGCGGCCTTGGCCTTCGCCAGCAGGTCCTCGAGCGAGCGCTTCTCCAGCTCGAGCCCCTCGACCTCACGCTTGAGGTTGTTGACCTGCCGCCGCAGCTCGGGCAGGCTGGCCACCCGCTCCTTCGCCTCGCCACGCGCGGCGTCGAGCTGCTTCACGCGCTCCGCCACCGCGACCTTCTGCAGGTCGAGGTCCAGCCGGCGCAGCATCACCTCGCGCAGGATGTTGGCGCTGGGCGTGTCGCCGGACTTCGTGGGGATGACCCCCGTGTCGAGGCGCTTGAGGTCGTTCTTCCACTGCTGGATCTGGTCCGTGTCGGTCGTGATCGCGTTCTGCGCCTCGAACTCCGCCCGGGCCCGGTCGAGCTGGGCCTGGGCGAGCAGGCCCTCCTTCGCGAGGGCCTCGGCGCGCTTGAGCTCGGCCTGCTTCTCCGCCAGCAGCGCCTGGGCCGCGCGGGTCTTGCGGTCCTCGTCGATCGACGAGCGCAGGCGGCCGATGCGGATGTTCAGGCTGCCCAGGTCCTCCTGGGGACCCGCCTTCTGCTCCTGGGCGATCTTCTTCTTGAGGTCGGCGGCCGACTGGTCGAGGCTCAGGTTCTGCTGGTCGACCGCCGTGCGCTCGGCCAGCGCCTGCTGGTAGAGCAGGCCCACCGACATCTCGTTCTGGAGGTAGCTGCCGGTCTGCTTCTCGAGGTCGACGATCCCGTTCTTGTTGCCGAGGTCGATCAGCCGGGAGTCGGCGGCGGCGAGGGCGGCGTTGAGCTCGTCGAGGTGCCGCTGCACGAGCTTCACCTGCTTGCCGGCCTTGTCCTGCTGCAGGCGTGCCTGGTTCTCGAGGAACACCTCGCGCAGGGTGTTGGCGCGCTCCGCGGCCTCCCTGGCGGTGGGCGCGACGGCCCGGATCGACAGCAGGTCGGTGCCCTTCTGGGCGGCGGCGGAGAAGGAGGCCGCGAGCGCCGGGATCGACGTCGGCTTCTTCAGCCTGCGGCGCGTCTCCTCCAGGTTGGACTGGACCTTGACCAGGTTCAGGATCGTCTGCGGGCTCGCGGCGCTGTCGCCGCTGGCCACCGTCGGGCTGTACATCAGCACCGTCTCCGCGGCGTACTGCCGCTCGCCGAAGCCCAGCGCTACCACCACGCCCACGACCGCGGCGGCGGCCGTCAGCACGATCGGCAGCGCGCGGCGACGCCAGAGCCCGAGCAGGATGGTCGGGAAGTGGACCGGGACCCCCCCGCCTTCGGCGGGCTTAAGCTCGGCCACGGCGGCGCTCCCGGGCGGAGATGAACAGGTCCCTCATGCCCGGGTGAGCACCAAGTCCGATGCCAACGAGCGCCCGCCTGCGCCTCGCGGCGAAGTCCAACACGACCAGCGGCTTGCGGTCCCGGGTCGATTCGCCCTCCGCCTCGAGGGCCGGGCCGGGCGGGGCGGATTGCCCCGCCGCGCCACAGTCCCAGGCCTCGACGATGCCCACCACGATCCCGCAGCAGAGCGTGAACTGGAAGGTGATCGGGGTGATCCGCAGCCCCCACTCGAGCGTCCCCTGCAGGTGGAGGGCGCCGAAGCCGAGCAGGAACGCGAGCAGCAGCGCCCCGTCCAGGTCGCGCCGCAGCAGGCCGTGGCGCAGCGGCAGCCAGGCGAAGCGCAGCAGGATCACCACGAACACGGCCAGGGCCGGGAAGCCCAGCTCGGCGGCCGTCAGCCAGTAGATGTGGTGGGCGACCCCGCCCTCCTCCTCGCCCTTCATGACCTCGATGTTCTCGGCGTAGCGCGGCACCTCCATCAGCACCTTCGAGAAGTTGTTGAGGCCGACGCCGAACCAACGGTCCTCGGCCATCAACTTGGCCGCCTTGTTGAACTCGTGGCGCGCCTCCTCGCTGCTCTCCGGCGCCTCCTGGAAGCGCTTCACGATCGTGTCCGCGGCCATTGCGCCGCCGAGCGCCATCACCACCAGCACCAGGGCCGAGGTCTTCCCGACGCGGCGCGACGGCGCCTTGCGCGCGGCGATGACGAGCGCGGCCAGCAGCAGGGAACTGCTCAGCACAAGGCCCGCCCGCGACTGGGTGGCCACGACCGAGAAGACGAGCCCGAGCGCGCCGGCCAGCGTCAGCACGGCGTCGCGACGCGAGAGCGACTTGTCGCCCACCGCCCACACCACCAGCGCGGGGATCGCCAGGTTCGCGTAGAGCGGGATGCCGTTCGAGTGGTCGAACACCCCGTTCACGCGGTACATGTGGAAGAGGAACTTCTGCTTGACGCAGCTCGCGGTCATGACCAGCGCGGCGGCCATCAGGCCCTGGCGCACCGCGTCGAGCGGCACGCCGGTGCGCAGCGAGTTCACCACCACCCAGAACACGAGGTAGATGCGGATGGCCTTCCACAGGGTGAAGGCGCCGTAGAGCGGCACGGCCCCCTGGATCGTCGAGACGACCCCGATCCCGAACAGCAGCGCCATCCAGACGGTGTTGTGCGGCAGCCAGCGCAGGCGGGCCGAGTGCTTCGAGACGAGGGCGAGGCCCAGGCCCAGCGCCACGAGGTCGGTCAGCGTCACCTCGAAGCCCCGGTCGGGGCCGCGGTAGTGCTCGACCGAGAGGAAGTTGATGCCGCCGCTGTCGGCCAGGATCGGCGCGAAGAAGAGCAGGGACACGAGCAGCGCCCGGTAGCGCTCGGCCGCGAGCGCGGCGGCGGCCATCAGCGGCACGCCGCCGGCCACGATCGCGAAGAAGACGGCGTACTTCACGCGACGAGCGGAGCGAGCCGCGGGACACGGGCCATGGCGAGCACCACGAGGACCGTCGCCGCGTAGACGAGCACCGGCAGGGCGATCTCGCCGGCCGCGCCCGCGGGCAGGTGCGCGTGCGAGAGGGGCAACGCCAGCAGCATGTGCGCGGCGTAGACGCCGAGGGTCAACCGCCCCACGCGCACGAGGGCCGCCGGGGGTCGCCCCGTGGCGTGGCGGGCCACGAGGAAGAGGCCCGGGCCGGCGAGCAGCAGGCCGAGCAGGGCGTCGTGGGCGGCGAGGTCCCGCCCGTACAGCCGCCGCAGCGCCAGCGCCTCGGCGAGGGCCAGCAGCAGCCCGCCCCCGAGCAGCACGGGCCCTAGGGCGGCGCCCCGGCGGCCGCCGTCGGCTTCGCGGCGGGCGATCGCGACGCCGGCGGCGACGAACGCCACCGAGACGAAGGGCCCGTTACGCGGGTTGAAACCGAGCGCCAGCCCGAGCGGCGAGGCCACGTAGGAGCCGCCCGCGAGCGCGACCGCGTAGAGCCCGAGCCCGGCGGCGAGCGTCGCCCGCTCGCTCCAGCGGCAGGAGGCCGCCCAGGCCGCGGCCAGGAGGCCGCAGCCGAGCGCCGGCAGGAACCACAGGTGCTCCTGCGGGCCCTGCAGCAGGAACGTCAGCGGGCGTTCGGCCGCCCAGCCGACCCGCTCGCGCAGCACGGAAGC
>JBGASI010000249.1:0-6975 GCA_044229815.1 Vicinamibacteria bacterium
GAGCGCGCGCGTGCGCCTCGAGGCCGGCCGTGAGCACGCGGTCGTGCTCGAGTACTTCGAGGCCGCGCGCGACGCCGAGCTGCGGCTCGGCTGGCGTCCGCCGTCCTCGGGCACGCCGTTCGAGGAGGCGCTGGCCGCCGCGCGGGCGGCCGACGCGGTGGTGTTCGTCGGCGGCCTGACCGCCGAGGTCGAGGGCGAGGAGATGAAGGTGCCCTACCCCGGCTTCGCCGGCGGCGACCGCACCGACATCGAGCTGCCCGCCGTCCAGCAGCGGCTGCTCGAGGCGCTGCACGCGACCGGTAAGCCGGTGGTGCTGGTGCTGACGACCGGCTCCGCGCTCGCGGTGCGCTGGGCGCAGGCGCAGCTGCCGGCGATCGTGCTGGCCTGGTACCCGGGGCAGCAGGGCGGCAGCGCCGTGGCGGACGTCCTGTTCGGGGACGCGAGCCCGGCCGGCCGCCTGCCGGTCACGTTCTACAAGTCCATCGACCAGCTCCCGCCGTTCGCGGATTACGGAATGGAGGGGCGCACCTACCGCTACTTCCGTGGGGAGACGCTCTACCCGTTCGGCCACGGGCTGTCCTACTCGCGCTTCGCGTACTCGGCGCTGCGGCTCTCCCGCCACGCGCTGGGCAAGGACGACACGCTCGAGGTCTCGCTAGAGGTGAAGAACACGGGCGGGCGCGCCGCGGACGAGGTGGTCCAGCTCTACGTGCGCGCCGCCGGGGCCCGGCCACCGGCGTCGCTGCGCGAACTGCGCGGATTCGAACGCGTCCCGCTCAAGGCCGGCGAGGCGAAACGGGTGCGCTTCGCGCTCGTGCCCGCGCGGCACCTCGCCCGCTACGACGAGCGGCTGAAGGCGCTCGCGGTCGCGCCCGGGGAGTACGAGATCGAGATCGGGGCGTCGAGCTCGGACCTGCGCCTGCGCGGGCGGGTGCGGGTGGAGCCAGACCGGCAGGCCGCGGCCCGCCGCGGCCCAGGCTAGGGCAGCGGCCGCAGGCCTTCCCAGCGGACCCGCCAGCGGCCGTCGGCCGGAAACCCCGGCGCGTGAGTCGCGGGCGCGCCGTCCCAGCCGGCGGCCATCATCGCCACCGCCGCGAGCAGCCCGCCGTTGCCCGGCAGGTAGATGGTGAGGCCCGGGCGCTGGTGATTGTGGCCGTTCGCCCGGTAGGCGTTCTTCGGCACGTCGAGCAGGAGCGCGTCGACCGCGCGCTCCGGCTGGCCCAGGCGCGCCGCGCACATCGCCAAGAGCGGGTAGTCCCAGCCCCAGGTGTCCGGCCAGCTCCAGTGCGTCCAGATCCAGTCGAGCGTCCGCTGCATCGTGGCGCGATCGACACCGGGACCGGGCAGCATCCCGAGCGCGCCCGTCACCGACGGGTGATCGCGTGCCCAGCGGGGGTCGCGCAGGCTCTCGGGCGCGGACTCCGCGAAGAGGTACTTGCCGTCGCCGACGGGGAGCGCCGAGAGCTGGTCCAGCACCGCCTGCCAGCGCGGCTCGCGTGGGAGGGAGAGCCGCTCGCGCCAGCGCTGCGCGGTCTCGAGGCCCCAGCGCCAGTAGGCGAGCTCGAAGCTCGTGTTGAACGTGCGGTCCTTCGGGAAGATCTCCTGTGCGCCCTGCAGGGGCGGTCCCAGCACGTAGCGCCGCCCGGCCGCGTCCCAGGAGGCGAAGCTCGCCATGAACTCGGCGGTCTCCTGCACCACGTCGCGGAAGCGCTCGAGCGTCGCCCGGTCGCGGCGCTCGCGGTACACGAGCTCCGCGAAGTAGATCGGGTGCGGCTGCTGCCAGATCAGGAACGGCCCGATCGTCGAAGGCGACTCCGCGCCGCTCGGGCTGGTCATCTTGGGCCAGCGCGCGCCCGAGTAGCCCTGCCGCTGCGCCGTCGCGCGCGCGCGATGCAGGATCCGCGTGTAGTAGCCGAGGCTGCGCTCGAGCAGCTCCGGGCGGCCCCACAGCGCGAAGTGCGCGGCGTGCCACCAGTGCATCTCCAGGTGGAACTTGCCTTCCCAGCTGTTGAAGGTGAGCCCGGTCTCCTGCGGCGGGGTGCGGCCCGCGCACTGGATCGCGGTCAGGTACTGCGAGAGCACGATCCTCCGCTCGAGCTCCCGCCAGCGCGGGTCGCTGCTGCCCGAGAGGTCCACGGCCCCGCCCGTCGACCAGAAGCGGTTCCAGTGCTCGCGCGCCGCGCGCCGGGTCTCCTCGAAGCCGGGGAGAGGCCGGTCGGCGAGCCGCTCGGGGGAGAAGGCCACGACCGCCTCCAGCGCGTCGCCGTCGCCGGACGGTTCCAGCACGAACGCGTGCCTCGCTTCTTCGGCGAAGCGGCCGCCGGGCGCCCAGGCGAGCCGGACGTGGTAGCGGTCCCCGTCGAGTCGGCGCTCGAGCTCGGCTTGCGTCGCCGTCCGGCCGACGAGCCGCGTCTCGTGCGCCTCCGGCTGGTTCCAGTCGGCGGCGGTCGCGCGGCCCGTGCCGTAGGGGAAGCGGAGCTGCAGCGCGATCCGCCCCCGCCGCACGAGGGGCGAGGCGACGCGCACGGCCAGCAGATCCAGGCTCGGGTGACACAGCGTCTCCACCGAGACGTCCTCGCCGTCGAGGCGGAAGCGGCTGCGCAACGCGCCGTCCCACAGTTCGAGGACCTGCTCCGCGTCCGTGACGTCGTCGCGTGTCGCCGCCCGTCCGTCGGCGCGAGTGAGGCGGAAGCCGATGCGACCGAGGTGCAGGCGGTGGGGGTTGGCCCGCAGCCACTCGACCTCGGCCGTCCGGCGGTCGCCGGGGATGTCCGCGTAGCCGACCGCGCGCCCGTGCGCGTCGAACGGCGTGAAGCCGAAGCGGTCGATCGAGAAGCCCTGCGGGTTGGGGGCCGTATGCCAGCCCCACTCGGAGAGCGTGCCGAGCGGGATCGTGTCGTCGTGCGCCTCGGCGAACGTCTGCAGGCCGGTCGCGTCGACCGTGAAGGCGAGCTCGCCGTTGCCCACCGACAGGGGCGACGCGATGTCGAAGCCGCGGACGACCACGCGGTGGCGGTCCACGAGCGCGTGCCGGTCGACAGGGCCCGCTGCGGCCCCGGCGCGGCTCGCGAGAAGGCCCGCGGCCAGCGCGAGGGTGGCCAGCGTGCGCCGACGGGGCCTGTGCAGCACGTCGATCCTCCCCGAGGCGCGGGCGTTCTCGTGTCCGCGCCTTGCGATGGTAGTGACCGGCGCCCGCCGGCGTCAAAGGGCCGTTTCGAGGCCGGGCGCCGCGTTGACGCGGGTTCCCGCCGCCACGTAGCATCCCCGCACGAGGCGACTTCGCCCCGCGCCCGACCCTTGCGCCAGGAGCGTCCCATGAGCGACTCGATCGACCGTCGGCAGTTCCTCGGGAAGGCCAGCCTGATCGCGGCGGCGGTCGGCGCCACCGGGCGGACGGCCTCCGCGCAGATCAACAACACCGCCGGCCTCGCGCCGAAGCCCGTGCGCCTCGGCTTCATCGGCGTCGGGATCCGCGGCACGCTGCTGATGGAGGCCGCGGCCGGGATCTCGGGCGTCGAGATCGTGGCCGTCGCCGACTGCTACAAGGGGCACCTCGAGCGCGCGAAGGAGCTGATCGCCCCGCCGCCCGTCACCACGGGCGACTACCGCGAGGTCCTGGCGCGGCCCGAGATCGACGCGGTCGTGATCGCGACACCCGACCACTGGCACCTGAAGATGGCGCAGGACGCCCTCGCCGCCGGCAAGCACGTCTACGTCGAGAAGCCGATGACGCACTCCTGGGAGGAGGGCGAGGCGTTCATCGCCGCGGTGGAGAGAAGCGGCAAGCTGCTGCAGGTGGGCAGCCAGTACGCGAGCATGGGCTGCGCGCAGCAGGCGGCCGAGATCATCCGCAGCGGGCGGCTGGGGCAGGTGACGCTCGTCGACGGCAAGATCCACCGCAACAGCTCGACCGGCGCCTGGTACTACCCGGTCCCGCCCGACGCCTCGCTCGCCACCGTCGACTTCAAGTCCTTCCTCGGCGCGGCGCCCGCGCACGACTTCGACCTGCGCCGCTTCTTCCAGTGGCGCCTGTTCTGGGACTACTCCGGCGGGCTGCCGACCGACCTCTTCGTCCACCTGATCACGGCCACCCACCAGCTGATGGGCGCCTCGGAGCCCGAGAGCGTCGTCAGCTTCGGCGACGTCTACCACTGGAAGAACTACCGCGAGGTGCCGGACCAGATGACCTCGCTGGTGCGTTATCCCCAGGGCTTCGTGCTCAAGCTGACGAGCACCGCCGAAAACGGTCACCCCGGGCCGCTGCTCACCTTCTACGGCAGCGAGGGGACGATGGAGTACAACGGCGGCTCGCTCAAGCTCTTCTACGAGCCGCGCTCCGAGAGCTTCGGCTACTCGACCCACTCCTGGCCCAAGGCCACGACCGAGCAGTTCAAGAAGCTCGCGAACCTGAAGGACGACCTGACGCCGCTCGACGGCCCGGCCGCGGCCGACCCGGTGGAGTGGAAGTCGAGCGACGAGGACTCGACGCGCGCCCACGTGCGCAACTGGGTCGAGGCGATCCGCGGCAACGGCAAGCCGATCGAGGACGTGCGCTTCGGCCACCACGCGGCGCTGGTGGGCCACATGTGCAACGTCTCGCACCGCAGGGGCGGCGTCACCGTGCGCTGGAACAAGACGACGCGCAAGGTCGAGGCCTAGCGGGTGGCCCGCGGGGCGCTTTCCGCGCGGGACCTGGCGGACTACCCGCGCGACGGCTTCGTGCTCGCGCGCCGGCTGTTCGACGCGCGCGAGATCGAGCTGCTGCGCCGCGCGGCGAAGGAGGACAAGGTCCTCGACGACCACGCGTTCGGCCGCGCGGACGGCGAGGGCGGGGTGGTGCGCCTGTCGCTGTGGAATCACCCGGGCGACGGGATCTACGGCATGTTCGCGCGCTGCCGCTCGGTGGTGGACACCTGCGAGACGATCCTCGGCGACGAGGTCTACCACTACCACTCGAAGATGGTGATGAAGGAGGCGCGCGTGGGCGGCGCCTGGGCCTGGCACCAGGACTACGGCTACTGGTACCAGAACGGCGTGCTCGCGCCCGACCTGGTCAGCGTCTTCATCGCGGTCGACAGGGCGACGCGCGAGAACGGCTGCCTGCAGGTGCTGCGCGGCTCGCAGCTGTGCGGCCGCGTCGAGCACGTGCTGACCGGCGACCAGGCCGGGGCCGACCCGGAGCGCGTGGCGGAGATCGCGAAGCGCCTGCAGACGGTCCACGTCGAGATGGAGCCGGGCGACGCGCTTTTCTTCCACCCGAACCTGCTGCACCGCTCCGACCAGAACCGCTCGGGCGACCCGCGCTGGTCGCTCATCTGCTGCTACAACGCGAAGCGCAACGACCCGTACAAGGAGTCGCACCACCCGCGCTACACCCCGCTCGCGAAGGTGGAGGACGCGGCGATCGCCGAGGCCGGGCTGCGGCGCTTCGCCGAGGCCGGCGAGGTCGGCTGGCTCGACCCGGACCGCGATGCCAGCGCCCGTGGCCTCGCCGACGAGGAGCCCGGATCGTAGAGGCGCCGATGCCGAGCCTGCTCGTCCGCAACGGACGGATCGTGACCGCGTCGGAGAGCTACGCGGCGGACCTGTTCGTCGACGGGGGCAGGGTCGCGCTGGTCGGCGCGGGCCTCAGCCTCCCGGCCGACACGGTGCTCGACGCCTCGGGCTGCCTGGTGCTCCCCGGCGGGATCGACGCCCACACCCACCTCGACCTGCCGACCGGGGAGGTGACCTCGGCCGACGACTTCGAGACGGGCACGCGCGCGGCGGCCTTCGGCGGCACCACGACGGTCGTCGACTTCGCGACGCCCGAACCTGGCCAGTCCCTGCTCGCTGCGCTCGAGACCTGGCGGCGCAAGGCGGACGGCCGGGCCGTCGTCGACTACGGCTTCCACATGGTCCTGCGCGGCCTCGGCGAGGACACGCTGCGCGAGGTGGCCCGGCTGACCCGCGACGAGGGCGTCAGCTCCTTCAAGCTCTACCTGGCCTACCCCGGCGTGCTGCAGGTCGACGACGCCACCTTCTTCCGCGCCCTGCTCGCGGCGCGGGAGTGCGGGGCGCTCAGCCTGGTCCACGCCGAGAACGGCGGGGTGATCGACGTGCTCGTGAAGCGCGCGCTCTCGCGCGGCGAGACGGCGCCCCGCCACCACGCCCTGACGCGGCCGCCGCTGGCCGAGGCGGAGGCCACTTCCCGGGCGATCGCCCTCGCCGGGCTGGCCGGCGCCCCGCTGTACGTCGTCCACCTCTCCTGCGCGGCCGCTCTCGCGCACGTGGCGGCGGCCCGCGAGCGCGGCCAGGCGGTCCTCGCCGAGACCTGCCCGCAGTACCTGTTCCTCTCGCGAGCCGACTACGACCGGCCCGGCTTCGAGGGCGCCGGCTACGTGATGTCGCCGCCGCTGCGCGAGCCGGCGGACCAGGAGGCGCTCTGGCGGGGGCTCGCGGGCGGCGACCTGCAGGTCGTCGCCACCGACCACTGCCCGTTCACGCTGGCCGACAAGGCGCGTGGCGAGGGCGACTTCTCGAAGATCCCGAACGGCGCGCCGGGCATCGAGACGCGGATGATGCTGCTGTGGGACGGGGGCGTGCGGGCCGGCCGGATCGACGCGCAGCGCTTCGTGGAGCTGACCGCGGCGGGCCCGGCCAGGGCCTTCGGCCTGTGGCCCCGCAAGGGCACGCTCGCGGTGGGCGCCGACGCGGACCTCGTGATCTGGGACCCGGAGCGCGAGACGCGGCTCTCGGCCTCGACCCTGCACATGCGCGTCGACTACAGCCCTTACGAGGGCCGCGTCGTCCGGGGCGGCCCGCTCGTCGTCGTGTCGCGGGGCGAGGTGATCGTCGAGCGGGGCGAGTGGCGGGGCCGGTCCGGTCGCGGCCAGTTCCTCGCGCGCGGGCACGGCGTGGCGCTGCCCGCCTGAGCGGCCGCTCGCATCGCTTAGAATGGCGCGGCCCCGTTCCAGTCGTCCCGGTCACGCGCTC
>JBGASI010000249.1:6985-9295 GCA_044229815.1 Vicinamibacteria bacterium
TCTCGACGCCGCGAAGGAGAACCATGCGCCTCCCGCGCCTGCTGGTCGCCCTGATGCTCGCCCTGCCCGCCGCCGTCCCTGCCGAGGTGCCGCAGCAGGGCACGGCGGCAGGCGCGCGGGAGCTGGAGGGGCGCTTCCTCGCCATCCCGAGCCCCGACAACATGCGCGAGGCGATGCGCCGCCTGAGCGCGCGCCCGCACCACGTCGGCTCCCCCTACGGCCGCGAGAACGCCGAGTGGCTGCTCGCGCGCTTCCGCGAGTGGGGCTGGGACGCGCAGATCGAGAGCTTCGACGTGCTGTTTCCGACGCCGAAGGAGCGGCTCGTGGAGATGATCGAGCCGACGCGCTTCCGGCTCGCGCTCGACGAGCCGGCCGTCGCGGTCGATCCGACGAGCGGCCAGAAGGCCGAGCAGCTCCCGACCTACAACGCCTACTCGACCGACGGCGACGCGACGGGCCCGCTCGTCTACGTCAACTACGGCCTGCCCGAGGACTACGAGCAGCTCGAGCGGCTGGGCGTCTCGGTGCAGGGCAAGGTCGTCCTGGCGCGCTACGGGCGCTCGTGGCGCGGCATCAAGCCCAAGGTCGCGGCCGAGCACGGCGCGCTGGCCTGCCTCATCTACTCCGACCCGCGCGACGACGGCTACTTCGGCGGCGACGTCTTCCCGAAGGGCCCGATGCGGCCGATGGACGGCGTGCAGCGGGGCAGCGTGATGGACTTCCCCTCCTCGAACCCGGGCGACCCGCTCACGCCCGGCGCCGGCGCGACGAAGGACGCCAGGCGGCTCGCGGTCGAGGACGCGCCGAGCCTCACCCGGATCCCGGTGCTGCCGATCTCCTACGGCGACGCGCAGCCGCTGCTCACCGCGCTCGGCGGCCCGCTCGCACCCGAAGGCTGGCGCGGGGCGCTGGCGGTCCCGTACCACGTGGGCCCGGGGCCGGCCAAGGTGCACGTCAAGCTGGCGTTCCACTGGGACATGAAGCCCGTGCACGACGTGGTCGCGCGCATCCCCGGGTCGCAGTGGCCGGACGAGTGGATCGTGCGCGGCAACCACCACGACGCCTGGGTGAACGGCGCCGAGGACCCGATCTCCGGTCTCGTGCCGCTGCTCGAGGAGGCGCGCGCGATCGGCCAGCTGCGCAAGGAGGGCTGGCAGCCCAAGCGCACGCTCGTCTACTGCGCCTGGGACGGCGAGGAGCCGATGCTGCTCGGCTCGACCGAGTGGGCCGAGGCGCACGCCGAGGAACTGCGCCGGCACGCCGTCGCCTACGTGAACACGGACGGCAACGGCCGCGGCTACCTCGGGGCCGCCGGCTCCCACACGCTCGAGCGCCTCGTGAACGACGTGGCCCGCGAGGTGAAGGATCCCGAGGCGAACGTGTCGGTCTGGAAGCGCGCGCAGGCGAAGGCGCTCGCCGACGCGTCCTCGGCGGAGGAGCGCAAGGAGATCCGCGCCCGTGTGAACCTGCCCCTCGACGCCCTCGGCTCGGGCAGCGACTACACCGCCTTCATCGACCACCTCGGCGTCGCCAGCCTCAATCTCGGCTTCGGCGGCGAGGACGACGGCGGCATCTACCACTCGATCTACGACGACTTCTACTGGTACACGCACTTCGCCGACACGGACTTCGTCTACGGGAGGGCGCTCGCGCAGACGGTCGGCCTCGTGGTGCTGCGCCTGTCGGAGGCGGAGCTGCTGCCGTTCGAGTTCGGCGCTCTCGCCGACACGCTGCAGGAGTACCAGAAGGACCTGAAGAAGCTGCTCGGCCGGAAGCAGGACGAGGTGGCGGAGCGCAACCGCCAGCTCGACGAGGGCGTCTTCCAGGCCACGAACGACCCGCGGCGTCCCACGGTCGCGCCGGCGAAGGAGAACGTGCCGCCGCATCTCAACTTCGCGCCGCTCGAGAACGCGCTCGCCGCGCTCCAGGCGAGCGCCGAGCGCTACGGGAAGGCGAAGGCCGCCCTCGCCGAGCGGGCGCTCGCGCCCGACGCGCTCGCCCGCGTCAACGCGCTGCTCATTCGCAGCGAGCGCGTCCTGCTCTCGCCCGAGGGCCTGCTGCGCCGCCCCTGGTACAAGCACCTGCTCTACGCGCCCGGCACCTACGCCGGCTACGGGGCGAAGACGCTGCCGGGCGCGCGCGAGGCGATCGAGCTGAAGCGCTACGCCGAGGCCGACGGCGAGATCGCGCGCATCGCGAAGGTCGTGCAGGACGAGGCGGCGCTCGTGGACTCCGCGACGCTCGAGCTGGCGAAGGCCGCGCGCTGAGCGGCACGCTCAGGCGGTCGTCCTCGAGTACGCGCGGGCGATC
>JBGASI010000250.1:0-6974 GCA_044229815.1 Vicinamibacteria bacterium
GGGGCGTGGCATGGCCACCTGAACGAGGGCCACCGGACGATGGCCCGCCAGCAGTGGCTCTACGACCACCGCGGCCGCGCGGACCTCGGCATCGGCAAGACAGTCGCGGTCCCTTCCCCGGACGCGCCGCACATCCGCGTGGGCCGCACCGATCACGCCGTCGACGTCACCGACAGCCAGGCGCTCATCGACTACGCCGCCCGGCACGGCATCCGGCTCGAGCGGACCGTCCGGGGCGAGTCCTGGCACCTGGAGCCCAAGAGCCCCGGCTGGGAGGCGAAGGCCGCGCTCCTCGACGAGAAGCGCCGCGGCGACACGCTGGCGCCCGGCGATCGCGGCCCCGGCGTGCGGGTCCTGCGCAACCTGCTCTGGCATCTGGGCGGGGTGCGGCTGTGGCCGGCGGTCGTCCGCACGAGCGGGCGGTTCGGGCCGGCCACGAGCCGGGCGGTGAAGAAGTTCCAGAAGGCGGCGGGCCTCGCGGCGGACGGGGTCGTGGGGCCGCGGACATGGGCTGCCCTGCGGTCTCCCGGGGTCCGCGAGCGCGTCCGGCGGGTCCTGAAGGGCGGCGCGAAGCCGCCCGTCCGCCCGCCGGCGAAGCCGCCGGTCTCTGGCAGGTCCCCGCTGTGGGCCGACATCAGCGGGAACAACGAGAGCGTGGACCTCGCGGCGTACAAGGCGGCGGGGCATCGCACGATCGGGATCAAGCTCACCGAGGGCGGCGACTGGACCTCGGAGACCGGGGTTGCGCGGTGGGAGAAGGCCGCCGCGCTCGGGCTGCGCAGGGTCGGCTACCACTTCGCCCGCCCGTCGCACGGGAACGGCGCCGCCGCGGAGGCCCGGCACTTCGCCGAGGTCCTGAAGGCGGCCGGGCCGGTCCTCTCGACCGACGTGCTCGTGCTCGACTGGGAGGACCCCGGCTTCGAGGGGCGCAAGGGCGACGCGTGGGTCGCGCTGTTCTTCCTCGAGCTGTCGAAGCTCGTGCCGAAGGTCCCGTCGGGCCGGCAGTGGATCTACAGCTACGGGCCGTACCTGGCCTCGACGCTCACGTCGACCGGGGGCCGCCGCTACTGGCACGCCGCCTACACCCGCGACCCGCTCGCATCCGTCCCGGGGTTCGCGCGCCCGCACCTGGTCGCCGTGCAGTTCACCGACGGCGCCGCGGGCAGCCAGCCCCACTCGCTGCCCGGCATCGGCCGGTGCGACATCAACCGCTGGACCTGATGCAGCCTAGCGTGACCGCTAGCGCGATCGGGCGTCCGCCCCGGCCAGCAATCGACCGGTTCCTAGAGAAGGTCGAGCACGTCGGCGACTGCTGGATCTGGACGGCCAACACCAACCACGGCGGGTACGGGCTCTTCTGCCCTTACCACGGGAAAGCGCAGCAGGCGCATCGGTTCTCCTACGAGCACTTCGTCGGCCCGATCCCACAGGACCTACAGCTCGACCATCTCTGCCGCAACCGAGCGTGCGTGAACCCGGAGCACCTCGAGGCGGTGACGCCGCGGGAGAACATCCTGCGCGGAGAGGGACCGGCCGGCAAGAACGCCCGCAAGACCCATTGCCCGCAGGGCCACCCGCTCTCCGGCGACAACCTGCTGCCCAGCAAGCTCAAGCAAGGCAAGCGCTCGTGTCGGATCTGCGGCAGGAACTACCAACGAAGGAGGCAGAATGCGTCGCTTCAGTAAGGCTGTCGTCCCGAGCGTGCTCGCGCTCGCCTACATCCTCATCCATCTGGCTGTGACGGGCGACATCGACAGGGCCGCCCTGGAGGCTGCGATCGCCGGGGTGGTGACGTCGGTGGCGGTCTACTTCGTCCCGAACGCCGCGGCGGACTGATGCGCGCCTACGATCGTCTGCACGATCGCGCGGCGGAGCGCGGGATGCACGTCGAGCTGCACGCCGACCCCGAGGTCCGCGCGAAGGACGGGTCGATGGTCCGGCCCGGCCGGCTGACGGAGTTGCGCGTCACGCACGGCAAGGCGACGGTCGCCGCCGCGACCGTGGAGCCGCGGGTGCGGCTGCCCGCGGCGCTGGACGCGGCGGCGCGGGACTGCCTCGCGAAGGTGGGGTGATGCCGTGTGGCTCGCATGGCTCGCCGCGCTGGTCTTCTTCGCGGCCCGCCGGCTGAGGCGGCGTGACGTGCCTGGCACGGCGCCGCTGGACAACCGCGCGCTCATCCAGCGCGCGAAGGCAGGGGACGTCTGGGCGGCGTTCGTCTTGGCCCGCCGCACCAGGTGCGACAGCGTGACCAGGCTCGTGCAGACCGTCTACCCGCTGACGGCCCCGACGCCGGATGAGGCGGACGTGCTGCTCGACGGCTACGCGCTGTGGGAGTCCGAGCGTGCGGATGACGAGCGCCGCCGCCGCGCCATCCTCGGCTGACAGAAGCCGGGCGAGAGACGGATCGTGAGCCCCTGGGCGCCGAACAGGCCCCGGGGGCTCAGCTCGTTCTACCTCGGGTAGGACGCTCGGACCAGGAGCCGCCCGTTGATGAGGCGGACGCTGCCCGTCCCCTGGTACCGGATCGACTCGGGATTCGCGCGGCCCGGGCACCATGAAGGAACGGGCTCGCCGAGCCCCTGCTTGTACCCGCAGTCGAAGCTCTCCGCTTCGGTGACCATCGCCGCGTAGGTGCAATCGAAGAACGTGCGGGTCACGCGCGAGCAGTCGGCGTAGACGTAGCGGCCCGCGAGGCGCCGGCTGTAGGCGCGAGCGGCGTAACGCCACATCGCAGACTCGGCGCGGGACTGGGTGAGCCGCGGCTTTGCTTCTGCCGCTGGCGGCAGCGTCAGGGCGCTGGTGAGCGCGACGACTGCGACTGCGGGGGCGAATCTGCGGAACATGCGGGCTCCCTTCGTTGGTCGGTCCGCGTGCGACGCTACCTTGTCGCGCGCTGGCCGTTCAAGGGGTTGCCGCGGCCAGTCTCTCCACCGGGGGTGGAGGGGACGGCGCGGCCCGAGCGCAGGGAGCACACGCATGGACATGCAGGGTCCGATCCTGAACGGCCACGACGGCGACGGGACCGACGCGGACGTGGCGGTCCGCCGGGCGTGGGGGCTGGTGATGGAGGCGGCGGGGGAGGCGCTCACGACGCCTGGCCTCCCGCCTGACGATCATCGCGATCTCCTGGAGCTTTGGCGCGGCGCTTCTTCGCTCGCTCAGAGGCCGACGCTGCGACTCGCCGGACTCGCTTCGAGTCGGGCTCGCGCGTGAGCTGCGCGAGCGCGGCCTGAATCTCGGCCTGCGCTTCGAGCGCCTGGTCGAGCTTCGCCTCTATCCGGGCGAGCACGGCGCGATCGCCGTTGAGCAGCGCGGGAAGATCGGGGGTTGCGGGACGGTTTCCGCTCCATAGCCAGTCTGGGTCGACGCCGACGAGCTTTGCCAAACGTTTTGCGTTCTCGTGGCCGATGCCGCCAGTCTGCTGCCACGCGATCGCCGATCGTTCCGTGACGCCGACCTTCTCGGCGATCTGCGCCCAAGTGAGCTGGGGGTTGTCGTCCTTGACCTGTCGAATGCGGTCGGCGCGTTCTGCGTCCTGGGCCATTCTGGTCAGGACGCTATGGGGGGTGAGGCCGCGCCGCAATGAGGCGCGGGTGAGGCGCTGAGTCGTGGGGCTTGCGCTCATGATTGCCTCATGGTATACCTCATGAGGTGAAAGTGAAGCAGCCTAGTTCGGAGCCGGACCTCGTCAGCCTCTCGGTTCGCGTTCCTCGCGAGACCGCCGACCGGCTTCGCGAGATCGCGGACTCGGAGTTCCGGCCCGTCGCAGCCGAGATCCGCCGGCTCATCCAAGAGCGCGTCGACGGCCACGAGCCGATGGAGCGGGAGGCGGCGTGATTGTCGCGGCGATCCATCCGCTCGTGTTCCTGCTCGCCCCGGTGATCCTGCTCGCGGTCGTGACGGTCGTGAACGTCCGGATGGCGTTGCGGAAGATCGATCGGGGGCATGCGTCGGGGTTCTTCGATGGGGAGCTGGAGCGCCAGCTCGCCGCGCGCGGCGAGCGCCGCGCGAACCACCGCCTGGGCTCATCGTGGGACTGGCCCGAGCGATGAACCAGCATCGTCACGCCCGCCAGGAAGCGAAGCGCGCCCGACGCGCCCGCCGCAACGGCATCGCCGGTCCGCGCCGCAAGGGCAGCGTCGGGCGGCGTGCGCGGGCCGGGCATGGACCGCTGGCTCGCGCGATCCGCCGGGCCGGGCTCGTGAAGGCCGGCGAGGACATCTTGCTCGGACGGGGTAAGCGATGACGGCCCCCGCGGCCCTCGTGGACGCCGAGCAGCGCGTGGCCGCGGCCCGCGCCGAGCGGGACGAGCTGCTCGCGTTCGCGCGGCGCGTCGCCGGCAGCGCCGCGTACGAGGCGCAGGCCGGCCGGCGGCTGGCGCAGTTGCGTCGTGAGGCTGAGCGTCTCGTGCTCCTGGTCGCCGGGGACGGCCCCGCATGACCCGCGTCGTCCACAGCTTCCCGCTCCACACGCCCGGCGTCACGGTGATCGAGGTCGCGCCCGGAAGCCGCGTCGTGCATGTCGCCACCCCGGGCGCCAGCGGCTCCGTGTGGATCGAGTGCCCGGCCGATTCCGGCGGGGCGCCGGAGTCGTGGACGCTGATGCCTGTCCCGACGGGCATGCAGATCGAGGACGGGTGGGAGCACGTCGGCTCGGGCAGCACGCAGGGCGGGCTGGCGTGGCACGTGTACCGCAAGGTCGGCCCCGCATGACCCCCACCGGCCCGCATCCGTCGCAGTGGGGCCAGCTTTGCACCGTCGATCTGGCTGAGGACCCGCGCTTCACGCAGATCGAGGACCTCCGCGTCCGCCTCGCAGAAGCCGAGGCCGTGATCGCCGCGATCCACGAGATCAGCGTGTCCTACGTCGACCTCGATACGGGGCCTGTCCGCGGGCTGCTGGCCGGCATCAACGGCACGGCGAAGCACTACCTGTACGGGAAGCGGCGCCCATGACCCTCCGCCCGCTGACCGAGCGTGACGTGCGCATCGCCGCGCACCCGCGGACCGGGCTCGTGTCGGTCCAGGCGGGCCGGCGGTGCTCGTGCGTGACGCACGGGTGCGGCAGGACCGCCCAGCCGGGGTCGGCGTTCTGCGCGGTGTGTGATGTCGAGGTCCGGCGGAGCGTGGCGTGATGGCGTGGCTCGCCGTCGCCGTCTTCGCGGTCGGGTTCGGCCTCGCGGCCGGCTGGCTGCTGGACCGGCTCGCCGGCCGCTACTACGGGCGCCGGGAAGGGACGCGGCGATGACCGCGCTGCGCATCCCCGCCCGGACGCGCCCGTGGTATTGGGACCGCCGCGAGGTCGCGCGGCTCGCGTCGTGGCTTGTCGCCGAGGACGGCGCGGACGCGGAGGCGCTGGTGCGGCTGATCGAGGAGCCGTGGCAGTTCGAGATGGCCCGCAACCGGATGATCCGCGACCAGGCGCCGGGGGCCGCGGCATGACCGAGACCCAGCTCCCGGTCGAGTCGTTCCGTGAGGCGGCGCCGCTGCTGCGCCGCCCGTTCGAGCCCGCAGCCGTCCGCTGGAAGGTCCAGACCACGCACGGCTCCTCGGGGCTCATCGTCGGCTACATCGACGCCCGCCTGGCGACCGAGCGGCTCAACCTCGTCTGCCCGCACCTGTGGAGCGACGACTACACGAGCGCCGGGGACGGCCTGCTCATGTGCCTGCTGACGGTCGACGGGATCACGCGCCGCGACGTCGGGCAGGGCAAGGGGAAGGCCCTGTTCTCGGATGCGTTCAAGCGCGCCGCGGTCAAGTTCGGGGTCGGGGTGTCGCTGTACGCGCTCCCTCAGACGTGGCTGTCAGTCAGCGACGGGCATCTTCGCGCCGCCGGGCAGGGCAAGGAGCGGCTGTTCCTCCAGCCGGCGGGGATCGAGCATCTGCGGGCCCTGTACGCGATCTGGCTCGGGACCGCGCAGGGCGCGAGCTTCGGGGAGCCGCTCTCGCATGGCGACGCGGCGGAGGGCAGCGTCGGAGATCCGCTGGACCCGGACGCTGAGCATGAGGCTGACGAGGCTGCTGCGCCGCCCGACCTGCCGGAGGCGCCACCGGCGAAGGCCGCGGAGCCGCGGGAGTCGCCGCGGATCACCGACGGCCAGGCCAAGCTCGTCGAGATCCGCGCGGAGCAGGCCGGCCTCACGAAGGCGGGGCTCAGCGAGATCCTCGCCGAGGAGGGCGCGGCATCCGTCGCTGATCTGACGCCCGCCGAGTTCCGGGTCGTGCTCGAACGGATCGAGGCCATGCCGTGACTGCCGGGACCGATCTCGTCGTGATCCCCCCGACCGGGGAAGTCGTCGCCCTGGACGCCCCGACCGACGAGCTCGCCGCCGCGGTCGCGCTCGTCCAGACCCTCGAAGCTGACCTCAAGGACGCCCGGGCGTCGCTGCGTGACGAGCTGATCCGCCGCCTGGACCACGAGAACCGCCGGTCCGCGCAGGTCGGCTCCTGGCTGCTGGAGGCCGACGCCCCCCCGAAGGCTTACGACCCGGGCGAGCTGGCCGAGTTCCTGGCGGGCCTGGTCGCTGAGGGGAAGATCAGCCAGGCGGCGATGGACGCATGCCTCAAGCGCGAGGTCTCGTGGAAGCCGGTGAAGCGCGAGCTGTCGAAGCTGGCCGGGACGCTGGACCCGGAGGACGCGATCAGGCTGCTGGCGCTGGACCGTCCGACGGGCCGGGCGCGCGGCTTGAAGGTGAGGGAGGCGGCGTCGTGACCGGTCCGGCGTTCACATTCGGCGAGGCGCGCGACGCGGTCAACGCGGAGAAGGCCGCGCAGGCCGCGGCCGAGGACTTCCGCCGGCAGGCCTCGCGGGCCCTCGCCGACGCGGAGCAGGCCTACCGGGTCGCGCTCGCGAGCGAGATCGTCCGCCAGCACGACCAGGGGGTCGCCTGGACCGTCGCGAAGGACCTCGCGCGGGGAACCGAAGCGGTCGCCGGGCTGAGGCACAAGCGCGACATCGCCGCCGGGGTGCTCGATG
>JBGASI010000251.1:0-6955 GCA_044229815.1 Vicinamibacteria bacterium
CCACCGCCGGGGCGTCGCGCTTCAACACCGTCACGGGCGAGTGGACGGTCTTCACCGAGAAGAACGCGCCGATGGAGGAGATCTGGAACTACGCCGCCAACTACGACGGCAAGGACAAGGTCTACCTCGGCGTGTGGGGCAGCGGCGTCCTCGAGTACAACATCCGCACCGGCCGCTGGAAGGAGTACCTCGATCCCGACGGCGAGATGGAGATCGACCTCTACCGGGACGACGGCATCAACCACGTGATCGTCACCGGCGCGAGCCCGGTCGACGGGGTGGTGTGGGTGTCGACCTACTTCGGCGGCTCCCGGTACGATGGCCGCCACTGGCGCGGCTACGCGCAGCAGGAGGGCGGGCTGCCCTCGGACTTCAACAACAACATCAAGGGCCGCAGCGCGCAGGAGGCCCTCTACTGCTCGGACAAGGGCCTCGGCGTCGTGGTGGACGGCCCCGCGGATCCCGCGACGTGGGTCGTGTACACGCGCGACCCGGAGACGGGCCGCGGCCGGGCGAAGGTGACGGTCGGCGGCAAGACGCTGGAGTACCTCGACATGCCGCGCGGGGTGCCGCACAGCTTCATGATCGCCGCCGACGTCGACGGGAACGACATCTGGATCGGCACCGCGAAGGGGCTCGGCTGGGGCATCGGCGACGGCTACTACGCCGGCACGAAGGTCCGGCCGCTCTACGCCTACGGCCAGGCCATGCCCGAGCCCAGGCCGGAGGCCCCGGCCGGCAAGGGCTCGCCGCTGCTGCCGCAGGGCAGGCCGGCGGCGAAGGGCGGGAGGTAACGATGCGCCGCTTCGCCTCTCTCTGCGTGACGCTCGGCCTCGCGCTCGTCGTCCAGGGCGCCGGCGCCGCCGACAAGGGCAAGGCCGGGACGGTGCCGGTCCCCGTCGACACGCGGCCGGACTACATCCCGTTCGACGACCCGAAGCTCCTCGAGGTGATGAGGAAGATCGACGCGGCGGGCGCCTACACGCCGCCGCCGATGAACCTCAAGAAGGACGAGAACTACGCCGGCACCTCGGAGGACCGCGAGCCCTTCGCGGGGACGAAGCCCTACAAGGAGAACTTCCTGCTTCAGATGGAGTACGCCGGGGCCGGCCGCACGAAGCCGGAGCCGGAGGACCTGAAGACGGTCAAGGTGGGGTTCATCGGCCCGATCTACCAGACGGTGTCGATCGCCACCGGCGGCAAGAGCCACGAGGAGGCGCTCGGCGTGCCGATGCTCAACGGCTCGAAGCTGGCGATCGAGGAGTGGAACGCGCGCGGCGGCTATCTGAAGCGCAGGCTGCCGTTCGAGTTGGTCGTCAGCAACGACAACGGGCTGTGGGGGTCTTCCGGCAACGAGATCATCAAGCAGGCCTACAAGGACGAGGTCTGGGGGATGCTCGGCACGATCGACGGCGCGAACAGCCACATCGCGATCCGCGTCGCGCTCAAGGCCGAGGTCGTGATGATCAACTCGGGGGACACCGACCCGACCTTCATCGAGACGAACATCCCCTGGGTGGCGCGCGTGATCGGCGACGACCGCCAGCAGGCGTACCTGCTCACCGACTTCTGGTACCGCAAGCTCGGTCTCAAGCGCGTGGCGATCATCCGCTCGAGCAACCGCTACGGGCGCTTCGGGGTCCGCGAGATCCGCGACAGCGCGCGGCGCATGCAGCGGCCGATCCCGATCGAGATGGCGTACAAGGTCGGCCAGAAGGACTTCCGGCTCGAGGTCGAGCGCGTGAGGAACGCGAACCCGGACGCGGTCGTCCACTGGGGCGACGCCGTCGAGGGCGCTCTCATCCTCAACACGATGCGCGAGATGGGAATGAAGCAGCCGTTCTACGGCTGCGACCGCACCGTGAACGAGGAGTTCGCGAAGATCGCAGGCAAGAACGCCGAAGGCGTGGTCGCCGCGTTCCCCTGGAACCCGGTGCGCAAGGACGAGAAGCTCGAGCGCTTCAGGAAGGCCTACCGCGAGCGGTTCGGGCTGGAGGCCGAGACCTACGCCGCGCACGCCTACGACGGTATGAACCTCCTGCTCTGGGCGATCAACGCGGCGGGCCTCAACCGCGCGAAGATCCGCGACGTCATCGCCTACCTGCCGCACCCCTGGCCGGGCGTCACCGGCGACATCGTGTTCTCGGCCTGTCTCGACGACGTCGCGGACACGTACCTTGCCACCTTCAAGGACGGTCGTTGGAACTACGCCTCGCGCAGCGAGCTCGGCGTCCCCAAGGGTTACGTCGCCCCGCGGGATCGGCTCAACCGCGACGCCGTGACGGCCAGCGCCGGCCTGAAGACGCCGACCGCCAAGAGGTGACGTGAGCGGGCCAGGGCTCGCGCTCGCCGTCCTGCTGGCCGGCGCGAGCCCGGTCGAAGCCCAGTCTCCGCCTGTCCCCCACAGGCAGTCCTCACGCGAGCCCCTCGACTTTCGCGGGCCGGGCCGTGAGGAGCCGGAGCCGGTCGTGGCCGAGGTGGTCCTCGGCTGGTTCGGTCCCGGGGACCCCGTTCACCCCGAGTTCGGGGAGGCTTGGCGCGGGGCGACGCTGGCCCTCGAACAGGAAAACGCCACCGGCGGCTACCGGGGCAAGCCGTTCCGGCTCGAGCCCGCCTGGTCCGCCAGCCCCTGGCAGGCCGGGATCCTCGACGTCAGCCGGCTCGTCTACGAGCGCGGCGCCTGGGCGGTGATCGGCGGCATCGACGGCACGACCACGCACCTGGCCCTGCAACTCGCGCTCAAGTCGCACTTCCTGCTCCTCAGCCCGACGAGCACGGACGCGACGACCGACCACGCGAACGTGCCCTGGCTGTTCTCGCTGCCGCCCTCCGACGAGGCGATCTCGGGCGCGCTCGCGTCCACGATCTCGGGCGCGGCGGCCGGCCGCATCGGGATCCTGGCCGGGACCGACCACGACTCGCGGGCCGCCCTTGCCAGCCTGCGTCATGCCCTCGCCGGCGCCGCCGTCGCCACCGTCGTCGAAGTCGCGCCCGAGGAGGCTCCGGCTGTGGCGGCGGGGCGCCTGCTGGCGGGGGGCGCCAGGGTCGTCCTCGTGCTGGCGCCTTCGACGCGCGCCGGCCTCTGCGTCGCGGCCCTGCGCGGCGCCGGCTTCGAGGGGCCGATCCTCGGTGGCGGCGCGCTCGGCCGCGCGGCCTTCGCGCGCTCGGCCGGGCCGTCCGCCGAGGGCGTGATCGCCCCCCTCTCTGCCGGGCAGGGCGAGCCGTGGCGGGCCTTCGCCGTTGCGTACGAGCAGCGCTGGGCGGGGCCGCCCGACGGCGCGGCCGCACAGGGCTACGACGCCGTGCGCCTCGTCGCGGCGGCGGTTCGCCGTGCCGGGCTGAACCGCGCCCGCATTCGCGACGCCGTGCGCGCTCTCGCGCCCTGGCCCGGCGCGTCCGGGGTCGTGCGCTGGAACGCCGTCGGTCGCAATGAGTCCCCGGCACGCCTGGGCCGCTGGAGCGACGGCCGGCTCGAGCCACTCTCCGGCGGGGCCGGTGCCGGCCGTGCGCATGATGGGGTCCACATGGAAGGTCAGGCGGGAGAGCCTTGAGCGAGTCGCTGACGACGCGCGACGGGGTCACGCTGCGCGTGCGCCTCAGCCTGCCCGAGGCGCCGGCCGTCGCGCGGGTCGTGCTGGTCCACGGCGTCGGCGACCACGTGGACGGCCTGCCGTACACGACGGCCGCCGCGGCCCTGGCCGGCCGCGGGCTGGCGGTCCACCGGCTGGAGCTGCGCGGCCACGGGCTCTCCGGCGGCAGGCGCGTCTACGTGGACCGCTTCGCCGACTTCCGCGACGACCTCGGCGAGTTCGTCGGCCTGGCGAGCGCGTGCGCGCCGCCGCTGCCCTTGTTCCTGGTCGGCGTGAGCCTGGGCGGGCTGATCGTGACGGACTACGCCCTGCACCATCCCGAGGGCCTGCGCGGCGTCGTCGCAGTGGCGCCGGCCCTGGGCGAGACCGGGGGCTCGCCGTTCCTGCGCGCCGTGCTGCCGATCCTGGCGCGGCTGGCGCCCGCGCTGCGCCTCGATCCCAGGCTCGACCTGGGACGGCTGACGCGCGACCCCGTGCTGCTGAAGGCCTACGTCACCGACGACCCGCTGTACCAGGCGAAGGTGACGCCGCGGCTGGCCGCGGAGCTACTGGCGACGATCGCCGCCACGAGCGCCCGCGCGGCCGAGTTCCGCGTGCCGCTCCTCGTGCAGCACGGGACGGCCGACACGGTGACCTCCGCGCGCGACAGCCTCGGTTTCGTGGAGCGCGCCGGTGTCGCCGACAGGAGCTACAAGGCCTACGAGGGCGCGTACCACAACCTCTTCGTGGAGACGAACCGCGAGGAGGTCTTCGACGACATCGCCTCGTGGGTCCGGGCCCGCTCCGGCGACGCCGCGGACGTCCGCTGAGGCGGGGGCCCGCGGCGGCGGCCTACTTCTCCAGCAGGCTGCGCAACATCCAGGCGTTCTTCTCGTGGATCTGCATGCGCTGCGTCAGCAGGTCCGCCGTGGGCTGGTCGTCGGCCGCGTCCGCGTCGGGGAACACGCTGCGCGCCGTGCGCACCACCGCCTCCTGGCCCTCGACCAGCTCGCGGATCATCGCGCTCGCGTCGGGCGAGCCCTCGCTCTCCCGGATCGAGGTCAGCCGGCCGAAGTCGCGGTAGCTGCCCGGCGCGGCGACGCCCAGAGCGCGGATGCGCTCCGCGATCAGGTCCACCGCCAGCGCCAGCTCGTTGTACTGCCCCTCGAACATCAGGTGCAGGGTGTTGAACATCGGCCCCGTGACGTTCCAGTGGAAGTTGTGCGTCTTGAGGTAGAGCGTGTAGGTGTCGGCCCGCAGGCGCGACAGCCCGTGGGCGATCTTCTCGCGCTGCGCCTTGTCGATGCCGATGTTGACTTCCATGGATCCTCCTCGTCCGCCGGCGGCAGGCCCGGGGGCCCAGGGGCCCGGCGGGAGCCGGCCCGACCATCGTAAGGCGGATCGCGCCGTCGCTCCAGGGGAGGACGCGCGTCAGCGCGCGGCGCGCAGGAGGATCGAGAGCACCGACTCGTTGCCGTCGCGCACGGGGCGGATCAGGCGGCCGCCGTTCGCCTCCAGCAGCTTCTCCGCGATCGCGAAGTCCATGCGGCGCTGGGGCCGTCGCGCCGTGATGCCCGGATCGGTGCCGAAGTCCTGCTCCGTGATGCGCGCCGGGGGCGAGACGATGTCGATGCGTGCCGCGGGTGCGAGCTGCGCGCCCTGGCCGAGCGGGGCCTCGGTCCGGGTCAGCCGGACCCGGACCTCGCCGGGATCGACGCTGCGGTCGACGTCGAGCACGCCCGAGAGCAGGATCGTCAGGGCCTCGATCACCTGCTGCCGGTCCAGGAGCACCTCGGGCACGTCGTCCGCCGTCTCGAGCCGGACGAAGGCGCCGTCCGAGTCCTGGCGTTCGGAGAGGGCCTGGATCGCCGCCCGCGCCAGCTCGTGCGGTGCGGTGTAGCGCAGCGCCAGCACCATCCGGCGCGGCGGCTCGGCCTCGGCCGGGCTCTCGGCGCTGCCGGCGGTGGCGTCGTCGACCGACTCGCCGGCCGGCGCCGGGGCGATCGGCTCAGCGACCGACTCAGCGACCGACTGGGCGACCGTCGCCGGCGGCTCGCCGGAAGGCCCCGGCGAGGCCGCGCCGGCGTCCCCCTGGGCCTGCTGCGCCGCCGCGAACTGCTTCAGCTGCGGGTCGGTCTCGGCGTCGATCGTCTCGGCGAGGTCGCGGAACAGGAAGATGAAGCCGACCTCGGCGCGGAACTCCTCGGGCGCCGGCGTGATCGACATGCCCACGTAGAAGCGCTGGCCGCCGGGGCTGATCATGGGGAAGTCGAGGCGGTGCTCGACGTGCGTCGGCACGGTGCCGGCGACCACCTCGGCGACGCCCTCGTTGTGGCCGAACAGCTCGACCACCGAGCGGCCCACGCAGTCGTGCAGGCTCGTGCCGAGCGTGCGCAGCGCCGCGAGGTTCGCGAAGGTCACGACGCCCCGCGCGTCGGTGGCGATGATGGCCGAGACCATGCTGTTGAGGATCGTCTCGGTGAAGCGGCGGCGCTCCTCGACGAGGGCGAGCGCGCCCTCGAGCTCGCGCGTGCGCTCGGCGACCGCCTCCTCGACGGCGCGCGCGGCCTCCTTCTCGGGGGCCTCGACGAGCGCGCTCACGTCGCTCTGGACGGTCACGTAGTGCGTCAGCCGGCCCGCGGGGTCGAGCAGCGGGGCGGTCGCGACGTCGTTCCAGAACGTGCTGCCGTCCTTGCGGTAGCTGCGCATCAGCACCCGCGTCGAGCGCCCGTCCGCCATGGCGTGGCGCAGCTCCGTGAGCGCGGCGACGTCGGTGGCCGGCCCTGCCAGCAGGCGCAGGTTGTGGCCGGTGAGCTCGCTCGCGGCGCGCCCACTGAGCTTCAGGAACGCCGGGTTCGCGTGCTTGACCTCGTACTCGGAGGAGCGGGCGTCGAGCAGCGTGATGCCGACGGGGGCGGCCTCGATCGCCCGCTGGGCCAGGCGCAGCTGGCGCTCCTCCTGGCGTCGCACCAGCAGCACGCGCGTGCGGTAGCGGATCAGCGCGGGGTTGAGCGGCTTGGCCAGAGTCTCGTCGGCACCGGAGCTGAGCGCCACCTCGACAGCGCGGTCGGAGCTGAGCCCCACCATGAGGATCGGCGGCTGGTCGATGTCGTCGAGCGCGCGGATGCGGCCGCAGACCGAGACGCCGTCCATCACGGCGAGGAACGCGTCGAGCACGACGAGGTCGAGTTCGAGACGGCGCGCCAATGCCAGCGCCTCGACGCCGTCCGACGCGTCCACCACCTCGACGGCGCCGACGTGCAGCGTCCGCCGCAGCAGCTCCCGGGTGGCGGAGTCGCTGCTCGCCACGAGGACGGTGGCGCGGCGCGGTGCGGCGGCGTTCGGCCCGGACGGCGAGCTCACGCTCGAATCTTGGGCGCGCGCCC